>NZ_AXBV01000095.1:0-3181 GCF_000475255.1 Marinobacter sp. ES-1 | reverse complement strand
TCCCGGGCCTGAAATGAAAAAACCCCCGGCAGCAACGCTGTCGGGGGTTTTGGTATTAAGAGCCTGACGATGACCTACTCTCACATGGGCGAACCACACTACCATCGGCGCTGGTCTGTTTCACGTCTGAGTTCGGGATGGGATCAGGTGGTTCCAGACCGCTATGGTCGTCAGGCAAAACGGATGATCACTGGGAAGGACGAGATGGAACGTGATATTAATTTCTTAAGCTTTCGCTCTGCGTTATCCGCAATTGTCTTGGGTGTTATATAGTCAAGCCGCACGAGCAATTAGTACTGGTTAGCTCAACGCCTCGCAGCGCTTACACACCCAGCCTATCAACGTCCTGGTCTTGAACGGCTCTTCAGGAGGCTCAAGGCCTCAGGGAGATCTCATCTTGGAAGGGGCTTCCCGCTTAGATGCTTTCAGCGGTTATCCTGTCCGAACATAGCTACCGGGCAATGCCACTGGCGTGACAACCCGAACACCAGAGGTTCGTCCACTCCGGTCCTCTCGTACTAGGAGCAGCTTTCCTCAAATCTCCAACGTCCACGGCAGATAGGGACCGAACTGTCTCACGACGTTCTAAACCCAGCTCGCGTACCACTTTAAATGGCGAACAGCCATACCCTTGGGACCGGCTTCAGCCCCAGGATGTGATGAGCCGACATCGAGGTGCCAAACACCGCCGTCGATGTGAACTCTTGGGCGGTATCAGCCTGTTATCCCCGGAGTACCTTTTATCCGTTGAGCGATGGCCCTTCCATACAGAACCACCGGATCACTATGACCTACTTTCGTACCTGCTCGACGTGTCTGTCTCGCAGTCAAGCGGGCTTGTGCCATTACACTAACCGCACGATGTCCGACCGTGCTTAGCCCACCTTTGTGCTCCTCCGTTACGCTTTGGGAGGAGACCGCCCCAGTCAAACTACCCACCACACAGTGTCCTCATCCCCGATAAGGGGACCAAGTTAGAACCTCAAACATGCCAGGCTGGTATTTCAAGGTTGGCTCCACTCGAACTGGCGTCCGAGTTTCAAAGCCTCCCAGCTATCCTACACAAGCATGCTCAAAGTTCACTGTGAAGCTATAGTAAAGGTTCACGGGGTCTTTCCGTCTAGCCGCGGATACACCGCATCTTCACGGCGATTTCAATTTCACTGAGTCTCGGGTAGAGACAGCGCCCCCATCGTTACGCCATTCGTGCAGGTCGGAACTTACCCGACAAGGAATTTCGCTACCTTAGGACCGTTATAGTTACGGCCGCCGTTTACCGGGGCTTCGATCAAGAGCTTCGCACAAGTGCTAACCCCATCAATTAACCTTCCGGCACCGGGCAGGCGTCACACCGTATACGTCCACTTTCGTGTTTGCACAGTGCTGTGTTTTTAATAAACAGTCGCAGGGGCCTGGTATCTTCGACCGGCTTCCGCTCCACCCGCAGGGGTTTCACGTACACACCGGCGTGCCTTCTCCCGAAGTTACGGCACCATTTTGCCTAGTTCCTTTACCCGAGTTCTCTCAAGCGCCTTGGTATTCTCTACCTGACCACCTGTGTCGGTTTGGGGTACGGTCTCGAATAGCCTGAAGCTTAGAAGATTTTCCTGGAAGCAGGGCATCAATGACTTCGCGCCCTTGGGCACTCGTCGTCACGTCTCAGGATTGTGGACCCGGATTTGCCTAAGTCCACTCCCTACTCGCTTAAACCGGGACAACCGTCGCCCGGCTCACCTAGCCTTCTCCGTCTCTCCATCGCAGCTATCCAAGGTACGGGAATATTAACCCGTTTCCCATCGACTACACCTTTCGGTCTCGCCTTAGGGGCCGACTCACCCTGCGCCGATTAGCGTTGCGCAGGAACCCTTGGTCTTCCGGCGTGCGGGTTTTTCACCCGCATTGTCGTTACTCATGTCAGCATTCGCACTTCTGATACCTCCAGCAAGCTTCTCAACTCACCTTCGCAGGCTTACAGAACGCTCCCCTACCCCGCATACAATGTATGCAGCCGCAGCTTCGGTGACCAGTTTGAGCCCCGTTACATCTTCCGCGCAGGCCGACTCGACTAGTGAGCTATTACGCTTTCTTTAAAGGATGGCTGCTTCTAAGCCAACCTCCTAGCTGTCTGAGCCTTCCCACATCGTTTCCCACTTAACTGGTACTTTGGGACCTTAGCTGGCGGTCTGGGTTGTTTCCCTCTTCACGACGGACGTTAGCACCCGCCGTGTGTCTCCCGGATAGTACTCACAGGTATTCGGAGTTTGCATCGGGTTGGTAAGTCGAGATGACCCCCTAGCCGAAACAGTGCTCTACCCCCTGTGGTATTCGTCCGAGGCGCTACCTAAATAGCTTTCGGGGAGAACCAGCTATCTCCGGGCTTGATTAGCCTTTCACTCCGATCCACAAGTCATCCCCTGGCTTTTCAACGACAGTGGGTTCGGTCCTCCAGTGCCTGTTACGGCACCTTCAACCTGCTCATGGATAGATCGCCCGGTTTCGGGTCTATGTCCAGCGACTGATTCGCCCTATTCAGACTCGGTTTCCCTACGGCTCCCCTAAACGGTTAACCTCGCCACTGAACATAAGTCGCTGACCCATTATACAAAAGGTACGCCGTCACAGAACAAGTCTGCTCCGACTGCTTGTACGCATACGGTTTCAGGGTCTATTTCACTCCCCTCACAGGGGTTCTTTTCGCCTTTCCCTCACGGTACTGGTTCACTATCGGTCAGTCAGGAGTATTTAGCCTTGGAGGATGGTCCCCCCATGTTCAGTCAACGTTTCTCGTGCGCCGACCTACTCGATTTCACTGGACTCAGGTTTCGGATACGGGGCTATCACCCACTATGGCGGCTCTTTCCAGGGCCTTCTCCTACCAGTTGTCCAGCTTAAGGGCTGGTCCCCGTTCGCTCGCCGCTACTTAGGGAATCTCGGTTGATTTCTTTTCCTCGGGGTACTTAGATGTTTCAGTTCCCCCGGTTCGCCTCTTACACCTATGGATTCAGTGTAAGATACCTAACCGAAGTTAGGTGGGTTTCCCCATTCAGAGATGTCCGGATCACAGCTCGTTTGCCAGCTCCCCGAACCTTATCGCAGGCTTCCACGTCTTTCATCGCCTCTGACTGCCAAGGCATCCACCGTATGCGCTTAGTTGCTTGACTATATAACCCCAAGACAACTG
>NZ_AXBV01000094.1:0-14317 GCF_000475255.1 Marinobacter sp. ES-1 | reverse complement strand
GTGCCGTAAGGAGCGGTTTTTGGAAAGGCCCTCCCAAGCGCTTCCGCCCCCAAGTCGGACGGATTATACAAACAAAAACGCCACCAACCGCGAACGGTGGTGGCGTTTTCAAACCCCAAGGGCCAATGATCAGCTTCAGGCAACCTCGGCCATCTGCAACTTGATCTTCTTCATCGCATTCTTCTCAAGCTGCCGAATCCGCTCCGCAGACACACCATACTTGTCCGCCAGCTCATGCAACGTCGACTTGCTCTCGGTCAGCCAGCGCTCGCGAAGAATATCCTGACTGCGCTCATCCAGGTTTTCCATCGCCTGCATCAACCGGCCGTTGGAGTCCTCTGACCAGTCGGCATTCTCCAGCTGCACCGCCGGATCACTGCGGCGATCTTCCAGATAGTAAGCCGGTGCCTGGTAGGCGCTGTCTTCATCGTCATCCATCGGACCGTCGAACGCGGTATCCTGGGACGCCAGACGACCTTCCATCTCCCGCACAACCTTGGGTTCTACCCCCAGGTCCTTCGCGACCGCCTGAAGCTCATCGTGGTTCAGCCACGCCAGCTTCTTCTTCTGGCTGCGCAGATTGAAGAACAGCTTGCGCTGGGCCTTGGTGGTGGCCACCTTCACAATGCGCCAGTTGCGCAGAATGAACTCATGGATCTCTGCCTTGATCCAGTGCACCGCGAACGACACCAGCCGCACGCCATACTCCGGGTTGAAGCGCTTGACCGCCTTCATCAGGCCCACGTTACCTTCCTGGATCAGGTCAGCCTGAGCCAGGCCATAGCCTGAATAACTGCGGGCGATATGAATCACAAAGCGCAGGTGGGAGAGCACCAGATGACGGGCGGCTTCCACATCGCCATGGTAGTGAAGCCGTTCTGCCAGCTCCCGCTCCTCGTCCACTGAGAGAACCGGAATGCGACTCGCAGCCTGAATGTAAGACTCGAGATTCGCGCCCGGAACCAGTCTGTCAACCAGCTGTAAACTCGTACCCATGCAATAACCTCCGAACCTGACAGCCGTTAAATATAACAACTGAAACTTTGACCGCCAAGCACCTGATTAGTTCCCGAACTTCCCAGTAACACGTTAAAAATCATACATCTGGGGAATTCCTGAATGCCATTCCAGCGTCGATAACCGGTAACCAAGCTACGCTGGAACAAGCTGTATTTTCAATACGGTTTTCCCGTTATCCGGATCACCCTCCGGCAATATCGCCCGGCTCTATGTCATCCAGATGACGCTTCACTGCCACCCAGGCGCCAAGCCAGCCTAACACCATGGCTGTGATAATCAATGCCAGGGCACCATCAAAACCCGGGCCGTGAATCACAAACTCGCTCTGGTAAAGGCTCGCCAGCCGCTCGATGGGGCCGTTCAGCCACCATAGCGAAACCTGGATCAACACCCAGGCGACCACGCCGCCACCTAAGCCGAACCAGGCGCCGGTATAAAGAAAGGGCCGGCGTACGAAGGCATCGGTGCCTCCCACCAGCTTGGCCACGAGGATTTCATCCCGACGGTTCTCGATAGAAAGCCGCACCGTGTTACCGATCACCAGGATCACCGCCGCACCCAGCAACAGCGCCAACGCCCAGACCGCCCTCGCCAGGATATCGGTAATGGCATTGAGCCGTTGCAGCCAGCCCAGATCTACCTGGACCCGCTCGACGGCATCCATACCTTCCATAAAGGTCACCAGGGCCTGCACGCCGTCGGCAGAGCGGGCACTGTCTTCCGGCGTTACCAGCAGGGTGTGAGGCAACGGGTTGTCGTCCAGGAAATCCAGGGCATCATCCAGCCCGGACGACACCCGGAATTCAGCCAGGGCCTGGTCCCTGTCTACCATCTCTACCGACAACACCCGGCCATCACCGTCAATCTCGGAAGCCAGCTCCCGGGCCTGCTCCACCGGCACATCCAGTGACAGGTAGGCGGTAATCCGAGCACTGTTTTCCCAGCCGGCACTCACGCCCTGCAAACTACCCAGCAACAGCAACAGCGCCACCGGCAAAGCCAGGGCCACACCCATCACCATCCAGGTCATCATGCTGGCCACCGGACTGCGCCACAGCCGCTGGGCGGAATCTTTCGCCACCTTGCGGTGATGGTCCAGATAACTCCGGGCCTGGTTCGAGGCCGGTGAGCGGCCGCGGTTGGCGCCCCGGCGCTTCTCTGGCTTCTGGCGTGAGTCAGTAACCACTTACACCTCCGCTCAGGGGTGCATCTGCGCCGACAATCATCCGGCCATGGTCCAGGGTCAGCCGGCGCTTGTTCATCTGGTCGATCAGGGCAATATCGTGGGTAGCAATCAGCACCGTAACGCCCACCTGACTGAACTCGGTGAACAGGTGCATGATGTCTGCCGACAGCTCCGGGTCCAGGTTACCGGTAGGCTCATCCGCCAGCAGCACCGGCGGCTTGTTCACCACGGCGCGGGCAATGCCCACCCGTTGCTGCTCACCGCCCGACAGCTGCATGGGGTTCATCTTTTCCTTGTTCAGCAGGCCCACCTTGTCCAGGGCCGCCCGCACCCGCCGGCCGATGTCATCCGGCGACGCACCCATCACTTCCAGCGGCATGGCTACGTTGTCGAACACCGTGCGATCAAACAGCAGCTGGTGGTTCTGGAACACCACGCCAATGTGCCGGCGAATGTAGGGAATCTGCCGCCGGGGCAGGCTGTTGAGCTTCTGGCCGCCCACGATCACCTCACCGGCAGTGGGACGCTCCATCACCATGATCAGCTTCAGCAAGGTACTCTTGCCGGCACCGGAGTGGCCGGTCAGAAAGGCCAGCTCGCCCCGGTCCAGGTGGAAATTCACCTGGCGCAGGGCGGTGTGGTCGCTGTCATAGCGCTTGGTTACCTGACGAAACTCGATCATCGGGGGCTTGGGCTCCGTGGCCGGTACTTCAGTCGTCGAACAGGGCGTCTACAAAGGTTTCTGCATCAAAGCTGCGCAGGTCTTCCGCCTGCTCGCCGACACCGATAAACCGGATAGGCAGCTGCAACTGGCGGGCAATGGCGAAAACGATACCACCCTTCGCCGTGCCGTCGAGCTTGGTCAGGGTAATGCCAGACACGCCCACCGCCTGCTGGAACACCTGGGCCTGGCTCAGGGCATTCTGGCCGGTGCCGGCATCCAGCACCAGCATCACTTCGTGGGGCGCGGAATCGTCCAGTTTTTTCATTACCCGGACCACCTTCTCCAGCTCGTGCATCAGGTTGTCCTTGTTCTGCAACCGGCCGGCAGTATCGGCAATCACGATATCGGTACCCCGGGACTGGGCAGACTGGATGGCATCGAAAATCACCGAGGCGCTGTCGGCACCCGTGTGCTGGGCAATAACCGGCACATTGTTGCGCTCGCCCCATACCTGCAACTGCTCCACCGCCGCGGCCCGGAAGGTGTCGCCAGCCGCCAGCATCACCGACTTACCTTCCGCCTGGAATTTCTTGGTGAGCTTGCCGATGGTGGTGGTCTTGCCAACACCGTTCACGCCCACCATCAGGATCACATAGGGCTGTTTGCCGGTATCGATTTCCAGCGGCCTGGTCACATCCTTGAGCAGGCCATGAAGCTCTTCCCTCAGGGCCTTGCGCAGGGCTTCGCCGTCTTTCAGCTGGTTGCGTTCCAGCTTGTCGGTCAGGGATTCGATGATTTCCGAAGTGGCCGTTACCCCCACATCCGCCATCAGCAGGGTGGTTTCGATTTCCTCCAGCAGGTCTTCATCGATCTTCTTGCCAACGGTGAACAGGTCCGCCAGGCCGCCGGTCAGGCTAGCGCGGGTCTTGCCCAGGCCCTTCTTGATCCGCTCGAAGACACTGAGCTGAGGCTCTGGCTCTGGCTCTGGCTCTGGCTCTGGCTCTGGCTCTGGCTCTGGCTCTGGCTCTGGCTCTGGCTCTGGCTCTGGAGCAGGCTCGACGGCCGGGGCAGCTTCTTCTACCGGTGCCGGCTCGGCAGGCACTTCGGGCGGTGCCTCCGGTGCGGCCTCAGCCATGGGAGCTTCCGGCGCCTGCTCAGGCTGTACTTCCCGTTCAGGTGCTTGCTCCGGGGCAACCGGTGCCGGGCCCTTGGCCACCTCCGGCTTGCGCTGGGGCACCTTTTCCGGGCGCGGGGCGCGCTTGCGGTTGCCGGCGATATCCAGCACAAAGAACAGGACAAGAAGGGCCAGGAGGCCGATTGAAATCCACTCTGCCGTCATAGTCTTACCATCTGTCTGAAAATGGGCGGGCGAAAAGAAAGCCGGTATTCTAGCAGACTGCCGGCACTAAGTGATGGGGGCTCCGATTATCCCCCGCTCCGGGCTTTCCGGTAACATATCGGCCCGAACCTGATCACCGTTTCACTCACCGGAGCAGCTCCATGGCCAAGCGCAGACCACCCCAACGCAAACCCGCCCCGGGCGCCGCCAGGGCCGGCGGACAGGGCGAGTTGCGCATTATCGGTGGCGACTGGCGCAGCCGAAAGCTCCGCTTTCCGGATGCCGGCGGCGTGCGCCCCAGCCCGGCCCGAACCCGCGAAACCCTGTTCAACTGGCTGAATTTCCACCTGGCCGGCAGCGATTGCCTGGACCTGTTCGCCGGCTCTGGCGCGCTGGGCCTGGAAGCCTTGTCCCGGGGTGCCGCAAAGGCAACCCTGGTGGACCATACCCCGGCACTGGCTACAGCCCTGCGAGATAACCTGCGGCTGTTGAAGTCCGAAAACGGCGAAGTGGTCTGCCAGGACGTGGAAGGTTACCTGCACAGCCCACACCGACCGCCGTTCGACATTATCTTCATGGACCCCCCCTTCCGGCAGGGCTGGCTGGCGCGACTGCTGCCACTGATCGCCGGTGGCCCCTGGGTGAAACCGGGTAGCTGGGTGTATGTGGAGCACGAAAGTGAACTGACCGGGCTATCGGTACCCGAAGGCTGGCAGTTGCACCGCCAGAAAACCGCCGGACAGGTAACCTATAACCTTTACCGGGTAGCGCCGGAAGCCGACCAGGACTAACCGGTCAGCCACAAAAAAGCCGGACGGGGGGGGGAATCCCGTCCGGCTTTTTGCGTCTGCGGCCAATCAGGCCATCGGGCGCAGTGAATAGGCCCGCAGGTGCGCCGCAAACTCTTCCAGGTAACGGATACCGCTGGTTTCCGCTTCCTTGCACCAGTCCATCAGCGCCTGCAGCTTGTCCTGAGGCTTGAGGCCCCGCTGGCGCCACAGGGCCTGGAGCTCGTGGCTCTTGTCGTAGATCAGCTTGAGCATTTCATGACGCTCCAGCACCGAATCCAGCGTTTCTTTCTCTCGGGGATGGATCAGCGACACCTCCCGGGACAGCAAGCGCTTGAGCTTGCGATAGCGGGGGCGGATTTCGTCGTCCATCAGGGACTTCTGCTGGCGCAACACCGGCTCCATCACCCGCTTGCGATACTGGCGCATGATATCGAACCGGCTGTTGGTAATGGCCTGCACGGTTTCCACATCCATTTCCTGCTTGCCCGGCACATAGTGGGCAATGGGCCGGTAGCCCTTGGGCTTGGCCAGGCCGAATAGCTGGAACAGGCGGATGTAACCCCAGCCAATGTCGATCTCATACCAGCGACGGGACAACTTGGCGGAATTCGGATAGGTGTGGTGGTTGTTGTGCAGTTCTTCACCGCCAATCAGGATCCCCCAGGGGGAGATATTGCGGGCGTTGTCAGCACACTCGAAGTTGCGGTAACCCATGTAGTGGCCGATACCGTTAACCACTCCGGCGGCCCAGAGCGGAATCCACATCATCTGCACGGCCCAGATCCAGATACCATTAACCCCGAACAGCAGCAGGTTGATCACCGCCAGCAGGGCAATGCCACCCATTTTATAGGGAGTGTAGACCTTGCGTTCGATCCAGTCTTCCGGGGTACGCTGGCCGTAACGTTCCAGGTTTTCCGGGGTTGCCGACTGGGCGTAGAGCTCCGCACCTTCAAACAGAACCTTGCGAATACCCAGAACCACCGGGCTGTGAGGGTCTTCCTCGGTCTCGCACTTGGCGTGGTGCTTGCGGTGGATGGCAGTCCATTCCTTGGTGTTCTGGGCAGTGGTCAGCCACAGCCAGAAACGGAAAAAATGCTTGAGCACCGGATGCAGGTCCAGCGCATTGTGGGCCGAGTGGCGGTGCAGATACAGGGTTACACTGACGATGGTGATGTGCGTCATCACCAGGGTAACAGCGATCAGCTGCCACGCGGAGAGGTCCAGGAGACCGTTAAACCACATAAAATATCCTCAAAAATCAATCAACTTCGACAAGGCGATACTGCGGAGGTTTTCGCTGGTACTCGAAGGGGAAGTTACCTCGTCACTTTAGCGTACACTTGTACGCAACAACAACCGGGTTTGGCGCCATTTTTGTTACTGATTACACTTGGCGGCCGAGAAACCTGTTATCCGCGGAGGCCCCGTGCCTGAGTTACCGGAAGTTGAAACCACCCGCCAGGGCATTGCACCCCATTGTGAAGGCCAGACTGTGACCAGGGTATTAATCCGCAACCCCAGCCTGCGCTGGCCCGTACCGGATGACCTGCCCGAGAAACTGTTAAACCAGGTTATCCGGGCAGTGGACCGCCGGGCCAAGTATCTGTTCCTGCACCTGGATGCCGGCACCGTGATTGTCCACCTGGGCATGTCCGGCAGCCTGCGGGTGATTACCGACGACAGCCCCGCCGCCACCCACGACCACGTGGAGATTGCCCTGGGCAACGGCCGCACCCTGCGCTTCAACGACCCCCGCCGCTTCGGCTGCTGGCTCTGGGCCGATGACTGCTCCGAACACCCGCTGATCCGGGACCTGGGGCCGGAGCCGCTGTCAGATACACTCAACGGACCCTGGTTGTTCCGGCTGTCCCGGGGCAAGCAAACGCCCATCAAGTCTTTCATTATGGACAACCACATTGTGGTCGGCGTGGGTAACATCTACGCCAATGAAGCCCTGTTCAAAGCCGGCATCCACCCGAAACGGAAAGCCGGCCGTATCTCCCTGGACCGCTACCACAAACTGTCTGAAGCCATTCGCGAAACCCTGAGCGCAGCCATTCTGATGGGCGGCACCACCCTGCGCGACTTCGTGAACAGCGACGGCAAACCGGGCTACTTTGCCCAGTCCCTGCTGGTGTACGGTCGCGGTGGCAACCCCTGCCCCGAATGTGCCGCCACCCTGAAAGAGATCCGCATGAACAACCGCAGCACTGTCTATTGCCCCCGCTGCCAGCGCTAGCCAACCGCCAGAGTTGCCAACCGGATATCGAAAAATCGTTTGAAATTGGGGCAATATGATTCATAGTTAACAGAGTATTAACAGGAGAGAATAACGATGACCCGCAAGATTTCCCGCACCCTGATGGCCACGGTTGCAGCCTGTCTGCTCGCTTTTTCTTCTCTGGGCCATGCCAGGGCGATTGACGAAAGCCCGTCGGCGCTGGCCATGACCACCGACGCCGTGCTTCTGCGCCCGGTTCTGCTGGCCACCACCATCGTGGGCAGCGCGGTGTATCTGGTGTCTCTGCCGTTCTCTGCCCTGGGCGGTAATGCCGGTGAAGCTGGCGAGGTACTGGTTGTCGGCCCGGCCAAGGCTACCTTTGTACGCTGCCTGGGCTGCTCCCGCAGTGGCCGCAAGGCGGAAACCGTGGAGCAGTCCGAAGACTGATCCCGGGCATTCGTCCGTAGAATCCCGGCTTGCCAGAGGCCGGAAACTGAGGCAGCCTGAAGCAAATTCTTCAGGCTGTTTTTGTTTATGGTGGATTGGTCAACCCTCGATACTGTGTTCCTGGATATGGACGGAACACTGCTGGATCTGCACTTCGACTCGCACTTCTGGCTCGAACACCTGCCCCGGCGCTATGCCGAACAGTACGACCTGCACCCGCAACAGGCCAAAGACCAGCTGCTGGCCATGATCATGGCCGAGCGCGGTTCCCTCAACTGGTATTGCACCGACTACTGGAGCGAACGGCTGTCGGTTGATATCAACCAGCTGAAAGCGGAGGTCAGTGACCGCATCGGCTACCGTCCCCACGTGCCGGACTTTCTGGCCTCCCTGCGCAAGGCCGGCCTGCACTCGGTGATCGTTACCAACTGCCACCCGGATCCCCTGGCACTGAAACTCAGCCGCACCGGACTGGACCGCCACGTGGATGCCATCGTATCCAGCCATGAACTGGGCAAACCCAAGGAAGACCGGGCGTTCTGGAGTGACCTGGGCAGGCGGGTTCCCTACCGCCAGGAGCGCACCCTGATGGTGGACGACAGCTTCCCGGTACTGGAAAGTGCCCGGGATGCCGGTATCGGCCAGTGCCTCGCGATCCTGGCACCGGACAGCACCCAGGCCCCGGCGACCAGGCACCCGGAAATACCGGGCATCCGTCACTTCGACGAGGTCCTGCCAACGCTGCAAGCCCGCCCGCCACTGCCATCGCAATGACAGGCCGGTTATAATCCGCACAGTTATCCATAGGTCAGGACAACCTGGCCTGCCAGGTGGGGAGATATGGCAGCAACAAACACCGAAGACCCGAAAGTAAGGCTCGACAAGTGGCTCTGGGCCGCGCGCTTCTACAAAACCCGCGCGCTGGCAAAGGAAGCCATTGAGGGCGGCAAGGTGCACTACAACAGCCAGCGCACCAAGCCCGGCAAGATTGTGGAAACCGGCGCCAGGGTCTCCCTGCGCCTGGGCTGGCAGGAAAAAATTGTGGTGGTGGACGACATCAGTGACCGGCGCCGGGGCGCACCGGAAGCGCAGAGGCTGTACCACGAAACCAACGACAGCGTAAAAAAGCGCGAAGACCTGGCCTGGCAGCGCAAGACCATGCAGGCCGCCCAGCTGCCGCCGGCCCGGCGCCCGAGCAAGAAAGACCGCCGGGATATCCAGCGCTTCCGGGACCAGAACGGCCTTTAGAACCGGCTCGCCCAGCCTGGTTTCAGGCACTGCCCCGCAACTTACATCCTTACAGGCATCACCAGTGAATCAACCGACAGTTTCAGGAGACATCATGGCTTCCCAGGATCAGTTCCAGCGTTTTATCTTCGAGCACAGCCAGGTGCGGGGAGCCTGGGTACAACTGGGCGACAGCTTCCGTGAAATCATCAACCAGGCCCCCTACCCGGATTCCGTACGCCAGCTGCTGGGCGAATCCCTGGTAGCCAGCGTATTGATGAGCAGCACCCTGAAGTTCGAGGGCACCCTGTCACTGCAGGCAGCCGGTGAAGGCGCCCTGCGCACCCTGATGGCCGAATGCAGCCACGATCGCAAGATCCGCGGCCTGGCCCGCTTTGACGAACAGGCCATGAGCGGCGAGACCCTGCACGAGCTGCTGGGCCAGAGCCGGATGGCGATTACCATTACCCCGGAAAAGGGCCAGCGCTACCAGGGCGTGGTGCCACGGGAAGCAGACAACCTGGCCGGCTGCCTGGAAGAATACTTCGAGCGCTCCGAGCAGATTGCCACCAGCCTGTTCCTGTTTGCCGATGGCGATACCGCTGCCGGCCTGCTGCTGCAGCGCCTTCCCGGCCACACCGAGGAAGACGATGACCTGTGGAACCGGGTAAACCACCTGGCGCGCACCGTAGAAGCGGAAGAGCTGCTGAAACTGGACAGTGAAACCCTGCTGCACCGCCTGTTCCACGAGGAAACCGTGCGCCTGTACGAGCCGGAGCCGGTGGAATTCCGTTGCAGCTGTTCCCGCGAACGTACCCTGGCGGCGCTCGAATCGATCGGCAAGGAAGAGTGCTACAGCATTCTGGACGAACAGGGCAGCATCGACATGGACTGCCAGTTCTGCCACGCAAACTATCGCTTCAATAGAAATGACATTGATCACCTTTTCACCGGTCATACGCTACACTGACTACTCTTTAACATTGCCCGAAAGCCGCCAGTAGCGCGGCTTTCAGGGCAGTCGTTTTTTATCGGCGTCTCTGGCATAATAGCGCGCCTGAATTGACCCGATTGTTCAGAATTCCGCCAGTGTTCGGGGGCAAGGACTGGGCAATCACGAAGACATCCCGAGGGCGAGGTCGAAGTGAGCAACACTTATAGTGATCTGAGTACAGCAAGACTGGTTGAAGTAGCACTGGCACGGCAGGAAGGCCAGCTTGCGGCAAACGGTTCCCTGGTGGTTACCACCGGCGAGCGCACCGGCCGGTCTCCCATGGACCGTTTTATCGTTGAGGAGCCCAGCACCTCCGACGACATCCACTGGGGCCCGATCAACCGCCCGTTCGACGCCGACAAATTCGACGCCCTGTGGGACCGTGTTGAAGCCTACATCGCTGAAAAAGACCAGTTTGTCTCTCACGTACACGTTGGCTCTGACCCCGAGCACTACCTGCCGGTGAAAATGACCACCGAAACCGCCTGGCAGAACCTGTTCGGCCGTAACCTGTTCATCCGCCCGGACGCCTACAACCCGGCCGACAAGCAGGAATGGCAGATCCTCAACGCCGCCAACTTCGAATGCGTACCCGAGCGTGACGGCACCAACTCCAACGGCTGCGTTATCCTCAACTTTGCCAAGCGCAAGGTCCTGCTGGCCGGTATGCACTACGCCGGTGAGATGAAGAAAGCCATGTTCTCGGTGCAGAACTTCCTGCTGCCGGAGAAAGACGTACTGCCGATGCACTGCTCCGCCAACGTGAGCGAAACCGGCGAAACCTGCCTGTTCTTCGGCCTGTCCGGCACCGGCAAGACCACCCTGTCTGCCGATCCGCACCGCTACCTGATTGGTGATGACGAGCACGGCTGGGGCCCCGGCACTGTCTTCAACATCGAAGGCGGTTGCTACGCCAAGTGCATCGACCTGAGCCAGAAGAACGAGCCGATCATCTGGGACGCCATCCGTTTCGGCGCCATCGTCGAGAACGTGATGATCGACCCGGAAACCCGCGAGCCGGATTACACCGACGTTTCCCTGACCGAAAACTCCCGCTGTGCCTACCCGCTGGAGCACGTCGAGAAGCGCGTGATCGAGAACCGTGCCGGTGAACCGTCGCACATCATCTTCCTGACCTGCGACATGACCGGCGTTCTGCCTCCGGTATCGGTACTGAGCCGCGAAGCCGCTGCGTACCACTTCCTGAGTGGTTACACCGCGCTGGTGGGTTCCACCGAAATGGGCTCTTCCTCCAAGCTCAAGTCCACCTTCTCTACCTGCTTCGGCGCACCCTTCTTCCCGCGCCCGGCCGGCGTTTACGCCGAGCTGCTGATGAAGCGTATTGACGAGTTCGGCAGCAAGGTATTCCTGGTCAACACCGGCTGGACCGGCGGTCCTTACGGTGAAGGCAAGCGCTTCAGCATCCCGACCACCCGTGCCATCATCGCTGCCATCCAGAACGGCGACCTGGACGACGTGGAAACCGAGCACCTGGACGCCCTGAACCTGGACGTGCCCAAGCACATCCCGGGTGTCGAGACCGAACTGCTGAACCCGCGCAACACCTGGACCAGCCCGGAGTACTACGACGGCAAGGCCCAGGAGCTGATTGGCCAGTTCGTAGAGAACTTCAAGAAGTTCGACGTGGCAGACACCATCGTCGAAGCCGGCCCGAAACTCGACTGAGTTTCCCCGGCCTGAAAAAAAAGCGCCCTGCGAAAGCACGGCGCTTTTTTTGTATCGGTGGCTTTTGAGCCAGGCCGCCGGAAGCGGTCACCCTGCTCAGTTTGCGTAGAACAGCAGCGGCACAAACGCCACCAGTACCAGCGAGATGCCCATGGCAATCAGCGGCATGATGATGCGCTCATGGCGCTGGTAGAAAGTACCGCCTTCCTGCTGCGCCGCCAGCACTTCCGCTTCGCCCACCACCTGCCGGGTGAGCAGGTGGTTCAGGGCCACCGGCGGGCTCAGGTAACCCAGCTCGAACGCCACCAGGGTCACCATCCAGAAGTGCACCGGATGAATACCACTGGAATAGGCAATGGTTGCCACCGTAGCCGTCACCAGGATCACGGCACCGAAGGCATCCATGATCATGCCCAGAATCACCAGGATCACCACCATCAGCAACATCGCAGACCAGGCACTGTCGAACGCCTGCGGGAAGGCTTCCATGATATGGGAGCGTTCGATAACCCCGCCAATACTCACGGACAGCCCCAGCAACAACAGCAGGGCACCGATCTCGGCGGTGGTGTCGTTGGTGGCTCCCCGAATGCTGGTTTCCAGGCCCTGGTAATCCGTGTCGCCGGCCGTATCGTCCTGCCGGCGTTTGCGACTGAAGTGCTCGTACACCAGGATGGCCAGCATGATCACCGGCAGCAGGCGCGGTGCGGAGAATTCATCCATCTTCACATCCAGCGCCAGGCGATAGAACAGCACCACGGCAATGATCACCAGCACATAGGGTACCAGCGGCCGCAAGGCCAGCACCGAGGCCGGCATGGCATCGGTCACCGGGGCCAGGTTGAACTGGCTCTGGCGGTTCACCGTAACCGCCACCAGGCTGAACATGGTCGCCGTCAGCACAAACACCCAGATGCCCCAGCCGAAGAGTTCGTCGGTGGTCACTTCCCGGTTCAGGTAGGCAATCACCACCACCAGCAGGCACGGGCGCAGCACCACACCCAGGGAGCCGGACATCGCCGTGGCTGCCAGCGCCAGGTGGCGCCGGGCACCGGCCGCCCGCAGCTCGCTGTAGATCACCGCCCCGGCGGCGATCACGAAAATGCCCGAGGCGCCGGTATAGGCCGTGGGCACTGCTGCCACCAGCACGGCAACGACTGCCAGCAGCTCCGGCGGCATGCGCCAGGGCCGGAACACGTTGAACACCAGAGTCGCCAGCCGGGTCTGCTTGAGCATCATGCCCACCCAAACGTACAACCCCACGTTCAGGAACATGTCGGCCAGCTCCATCATCTTGCCCAGGTAAATACCGATGCCCGAGGAGTGGCCAATCATCGCGAAATAAGTGCCGGAAATCAGGCACATCACTGTGTAGAGCGGTACCGACAGGAAGGCCTGACCCAGGCTGCCGCCGGCGGACAGGCCATCCGGCACCCGGAACAGACGGTACAGGCTGGCCAGGGTGAGACAGCCGAAGCCGATGATCCAGAAGTTGTGCAGCAACAACTCCTCGCCCGACACAGCCGTACTACTGGCCAGGGTGGATTGCCGGAAAATCAGGCTGGAACCCAGCAACATGGCATTGGCGATGGTTTGCAGGGTCAGGGAAACGGTGTAGTCGAGGCGGGTTTCCATGGCCCGCATGGCAATATGGTGGCGGGTCAGGGTTGCGGTGACGGCACAGAGCATCACCAGGATCACCAGTATGTAGCGCTGGGCACTGAGCCCGAAGGCAATCAGGTCGGCCACGAACAGCTCAACGGCACGGTAGGCCTTTACCCCGGCAGTCAGCTGGCCCTGTAACGACTCATAGCTGGCGTGGGCCGAGCGGCAATCCGCTACCGAACGCTCAATCGCCAGGCGCACATCGGCCGGGTCTTTTTCCACGGTGCCCAGCAAGGCGGCCATGGGATCATCCGCCGGGGCTTCCCTGGCCATTTCCTCGGCCACCGCGGCCTCGATATCCCGGTTGGCATCACACTCCGGCTTGGCTGGATCCATCCGGAGCTTGTAGTAGCCGCTCCAGAGCTGCTCCCCGCCCCGGAGCATCTGGTTGTGAATATCACTGCTGGTGGAGAACAGCACCACTGCCAGCAGCAGCAGGCAAGCCGGCAAGGAGGAAAACCATTCCAGCCCGGTACGACGAAAACCACTCGGGGCCATAACTACCTACTCCGGGAATTGGGGGTTACAACAGATCATCCAGATCCATGGTTTCGGTCGGCGCCTGCTGGTCATCCCAGAAGCTGCCGAACTGCCCCATCGGGGTACGATGACCGGTATTTTCTACCCAGAGCCGGTCAGACATAGCCACCAGCATGTTGGTGGCCATGGCATCGACAAAGCGCCACTCTTCGTTGGCATCGTCATTTTTCAGGGACTCGGCGTGGTCACGGATAACCGCCTTCACCAGGGCTTCGTCGCCCTTGTTGCCCGCGGCAATGGCCTGGAACACGTGGCCAAGGCGCACGCCGGCCTGCTTGCCCTGTTCGCTGGCAATGGCTAGTCGCTCCAGCGGAACTTCACCTTCGGGCCTGGTCCCGGGAATCATGGCCCAGACAGTTGCCCTCAGGCCCATGGGGGCACCCCACCATTTCTTGTTATCCAGGCACTGGGTAGCCCGCCCCACCACAGAGCCGGTGTTGAAGGGCACGCCGATGGAAGAGGTAGCCTGGATCTGGGCATTCAGGGCCTGCAGTCCGGCCATGTAGATGAATTGGGTAAGCGGATTAAATGGTT
>NZ_AXBV01000093.1:0-627 GCF_000475255.1 Marinobacter sp. ES-1 | reverse complement strand
GTAAGCGTCCGCCCATCACACCTTGTCAGGTGTAGCCGGCTTCCAGTTGTGGGGCAACAGTTCGTCGATGGTGTTGTTTTTCTGAGTCGGCAAGCGGGTCAGCACATCCTTCAGATAGGCATAGGGATCATGCCCGTTCAGCTTGGCGGACTGGATCAGGGTCATCACCGCAGCCGCCCGTTGGCCACTGCGAAGTGATCCCGCGAACAACCAGTTGCTGCGGCCCAATGCCCAGGGTCGGATCTGGTTTTCCACCCAGTTGTTGTCGATGGGCACCGCACCATCGTCCAGGTAACGCGTCAGCGCTTCCCAACGTTTGAGACTGTAATCCAGGGCTTTGGCCGTGCCGGAGCCATCCGGCACTTTCTGGCGATGCGCCAGCATCCATTGATGCAGTGCCTCAGCCAGTGGTTTGGCTCTGGCTTGTCGGATGTCCCGACGCTTATCCGGCGGCAGGTCTTTGATTTCCCGCTCGATCTCGTAGAGCCCGCCGATGTAATCCAGGGCCTTGGCGGCCAGTTCGCTCTTGTTGGCCTCGTGCAGGTCGTAGAACTTGCGTCGGGCGTGGGCCATACAGCCGATTTCGGTGATCCCGTTACCGAACCCGGCCTTGTAGCCGGCGTAGTC
>NZ_AXBV01000092.1:0-7462 GCF_000475255.1 Marinobacter sp. ES-1 | reverse complement strand
ACACCATCGACGAACTGTTGCCCCACAACTGGAAGCCGGCTACACCTGACAAGGTGTGATGGGCGGACGCTTACGGTGTTTCAAACATAGTGCATCGGCTCATGTCGGTGCCGGGTTACGGAGTAGGCCGTCACGGTCAGTGCCAGGGAACAGGCAGTGTCATTACCTGCCACTAACCAGCCGCTGTAGTACGCGGCCGATGGCCGCCGGACGCCCTTTACATTGCGGCTTCGCCTCCATTACAAGGTCGCCGCTAAGCTCAGCGTTAAGTTTACATCGGGATCGGTCATGGATGAAAAAATACGAGCATCCTGGGAACGAACTCTTCATCCAGAAACCCTCAAAACCAACATCATCACAGCATCAATATTCTCGATGGCTTTCGAAATGCTGAAGAGCAGCATTGTAGAAAAGATCGAAGGTTTCTTTACGAACGGGTTTGATCAGAATGGACCGATTATCAGCCCAGAATACAAAGAAAAGGTCCTTTCCCTGAATAGAAGTCCCGTCTATGCGTCATTGAGGTGGCTGCAGGACATGGATGCCATCAATGATGAGGACATGGGGAAGTTTGAACAAGTCAAAAAGTGCCGCAACACGCTGACACACGAAATGCTTTCTTTCGCGTCTAGTGGGGTAGATTTCGACGTTGCGGAAGCATTCGACGAAATGGTGGCGCTGTTACGAAAGATCGAAATGTGGTGGTTCGAGCATTTTGAAATGGCAATAGATCCGGAATCCTATCCAGACGATTTGGATCTGGATCAGGTGATTCCTGGGCCAGTCTGGAGTCTCCAAATGCTTATAGATGTTGCGTTGGGCCCAAAGGAAGAGGCTGAGAAGTATTATGACCTGTTTGTGGCAGCCGCAGACAAAACTTAACCAGTGGGTGAAGCCGACCGGTACTACGCTGCGCTCCGTCCCGGCGGCTTACCCAAGGCGTTAAATGTCACAAGGAGTCTGGGTCATGGATTGGCTAATCTGGGTTTCGGTAGCGGCACTTGCTATTGGGATTTGGCACGAAATTAATCGATTTCCCGCGACGGGTAATTCTCTGCGCAAACTTCAAGAAGCTCTCGATGATCTTCAGTCAGAAAACGAGGATTTGAAGCAGCGCCTGTCGACCCTTGAAGAAGACTATCAAGAGGTCTCTGAACAATTAGACCGAATTCGTGATCCTGCATATTGGCGGGCCATCGACGAAAAGGATGGGGAGACTCTGTATGAACTCGACAAGCAGCGTGGAAACATTTAACCAGTCATTCAAGTTCGTTCCCGGCCTAGCGGCCGTCCACCGGACGCCCTAGTCGGGCGCCGCTTAATATTGGCGTTGAGGCTGTAGAAAAACGGCGGCGGTGCTGGATTGATCGAATTTGACCAATAAATGAACTAAAAATAGGGCCTATTCTTAAAATCTGAAGTGCTCGTCATCGAAAACGCACCCAGATTTTACGTAGGAGCGCCACCCCAAAAAGAGGCGAGGGTTTTTCTACAGCCTCGTTAGGCAAAAAGGATTAAACCTTGATCAAATTTGAAGAACGAGCTGTAGCTTTTGTCGATGTGCTGGGCTTCAAGTCACTGGTTGAGCAGGCTGCGTCCAGCGAAAAGGCTCTGAACCAGCTGTCTGAGCTTGTCTCGCTTCTTGAAGGCGTTGTTCCAAAGCTCGACCAAACGGTTGATAGGAGTATCCCGCATCACTTGATTCCAAGGCATAACTGCATCTCTGATTGCATTATCCTGAGTGCCCCAGTAAGCGATGCAGGTAGGTCGAGTTACAATGGGCTTGAAGTTGTAATAATGCGAGTGATTCAGCTGACACACTTCTTTCTTGATGCCGGGTACCTTGTTAGGGGCGGGATTTCCGTCGGCAAAGTATGGCATACCGATTCAAATATAGTGGGCCCCGCTTATCAAGAAGCCTACTTACTCGAAGCGAATGGCGACGAGCCAATGGTGGTTCTCTCTGACTCTGCGAAGGCGGTTCCCAGATGGGGCTCGCGAATGTGTCTTGAGCATG
Source organism: Marinobacter sp. ES-1 (assembly GCF_000475255.1). Classification (NCBI taxonomy): domain Bacteria; kingdom Pseudomonadati; phylum Pseudomonadota; class Gammaproteobacteria; order Pseudomonadales; family Marinobacteraceae; genus Marinobacter; species Marinobacter sp. ES-1. Next base: position 5,445 of record NZ_AXBV01000092.1, on the reverse strand, counting down.
GCGGAAAGGTGTTCGTGAACGGGCTGCATGATTTTTATATTCCAGGAAATACAAAACATGGAGCCATTGAAGCGGCTTACAGTAAATATGCGAAGCTGGCCGACGGCGCTTTGAATGGCCAGCTCCCGAAAAAGGCAAAAGACAAATGGTCGTGGTTTAAAGCCTACCTTGATTCTGAGTCACAAGAAGGCATGAAGTGGACTAATGCCTAACAAGTCACGGAAGACGGACGCGTGAGACGCGCCGCTTCGTTCAGCGTTAGGTATGAAGGGAGGGGCAGTGCCGAATATCAAGTTTGAGGATAGAGCTGTAGCGTTCATCGACGTTCTCGGCTTTAAAAATGTTGTCGATGCGGCAGGTCAAGGGGGAAATAAACATGCTGAACTCGAGACCCTAATTGATTTGCTGGAGAGCGCAGTTCCCAATCTGGATGGAACTGTAGATCATACGGTGCCCAAGGACCTGATTCCGAAACATATTTACATATCGGACAGCATTATTTTGAGTGCTCCACTAACCTCAAGCCAAATGCCCAGTTATCGGGGATTGTCGATTCTGGTGATGCGCGTTATCCAGATTAGTCATCTCTTGCTGTCTAAAGGATACTTGCTCCGAGGAGGCATATCGGTCGGCTCAGTTTGGCACACTGATTCGAATATCGTCGGTCCTGCGTATCAAGAGGCATATCAGATAGAGACAAACACCCTTGTCCCCCGAGTTGAACTGTCATCCAGTGCAAAAAACCATTGGATCAACACCGAGGGACATTCGAACAAGATGTGCCTCGATTATATGGCTCGATTCATGGTCAATGTGTTGCATGACTATTACATACAGGATGATTCTCATGGTGCGGCGGAACGCGCCTTCGAAGAATATTCTCGCACAATAGATAGCAACCTGAGAGCGCCTAATCATCCAGAGCCGGTCAGGTACAAGTGGTGGTGGTTTAAAGAGTACTTGGAAAGTGAAGTTGAGCGGAATGACTACATCATTCATACCTAACAAGGCGGTCAACGGGACGCCAACTGCGCTGCGCTCCGTTGGCGCCCATTACCGCTGGCGTTAGGGCTTACTGCGTTTCCGCCAATAGCCAGGTTTTCGGGAGTGGTGAGCAACGGCAATGACTACAGCTTCTTCTGGCAGTTCAATGGCGACTATATCGTATGGGAAGCGTTCCAGAATCAGGCGTCTTGCACCGGTATCGCCGGCTTCTTCGGGGAGAGGTGATAAGGGGATGAAGTTTTCTTCAATAACGTCGATGGCAGCATCAACAGCAGCAAAAAACTCGGCCCCGAGTCCAGGCTGCTCATATTCATACCATGCTGCTGCCTCTATCGCTTCCTGCGAGGCATCTTCCAGTATCCTTACCGTTCGCACTGTTACTGGCCTAACCTCGCTCTCATCTTTGATCGAAATTCTTCACGGCTGAGCAGTGTGGCTTTTCCGCTTTTGACCTTGGACACACGGCGAACAATTTCATCGTTCCAAGCCTGCTCGACTGTGTCGTCACGGGGGCCGTCCAGGCTCATTATTAGCTCCCGAGCCAGCGCTGCACGTTCCGACTCGGAGAGAGTCGAAATCTGGGAGCGTAGGTGGTCTAATGTTTCGGTAGTCATGGTGCCTCCGCGAGTGGCGATACAGCTATGCTATCCCGATTCAAAGGCCCTAACAAGGCCAGCCACGGCGACGTCTACTGCATTGCGGCTTCGCCTCTATTCCGTAGCCGCGCGTGCTGAGCGGCGTTATGCATAGAGAGTTATGAGAGAACTCATCGAGATCGTTATCAAGGTTTTTGCTGCCTACCTGGTCTTTAGCACTTTGGGGAATTACATTCCGCTTGCTCTGGTTCCAGACGCATTTAGTGGCCAACATTCGCCACACATTTGGTTCCTTGCTGCAGGCGTCTCTGTGCCAATCGTTATCGGCATGGTTTTGTGGCTCAGAGCGCCAAAGATCTCCAAGGCTGCTCTTTCCTCAGAAGCCAGCGGGCCTGTCATCCCAGAAAGCGGTGTCGTATCTGCTGGCGTGTTTTTAATTGGCGTTTATTGGTTCGTTCGCTCTGTAAGTGTGCTGCTGACTCAAGTGGGCTCTCAGGTGTCGATAAACTATGGTTGGTGTGTGGTTTTGGTCTTGTCTGTCGGTCTGATTCTCGGTAACAGCTTTATCGCCAAGATGTTCCGAAAGATTCGTGCTGCGGGCAACAATGCATAACCAATCGCTTAAGTACGTTCCCGGCCTGACGGCCGTCCACCGGACGTCCCTGAGGGGCCGCCGCTTAGCTTCGCGTTAAGCAACTACTTGCACCATTTTTCTTATGTTTGATAAAATAACGCTTTATATTTGATGTAACTTAAAGGAACTTACAATGCGTTTTTATGGTTTGGCTGTTTTACTTCCAAGTTTAATTATTAGCTCAGCATCTTTCGCGAATGACTCTCAGCTGCTTCTCAATCGAGTCCATGAATATGGTATTAAAAAATGCGATTCGTTTATTAGTCAAAATACTAAGCTTCAGGGTAATTGGAACTTCTTTATAAATAAGCACACAGGGGGCATGGATGGTCCAGCGACGGAAGTGACTATTACCAATATTTGGGGCAGTAAGGGAGATACAGTTAAAACAGAAAGCACCTATATTCAGACTGCAAAAAACTGCTACTTGAGAGAGACTTGGACATTAACTAATCCAGGCTCCTGTGGTGATAATATAGATGGAAACTATTGGTATGTTTCAACAGAAATGCCAAATAAAGATTACACTACATACAAGAATTCGGGTGGAGTAGAACTCCATGCAAAGGAAATCTCGGTGGGTAACTTTAAAGCATGTGTTCAGGAAGGTTCTAGGAGAGCTTCTGCTAAACACGGTTAGTTGCTTAACAAGGCGTTTAAGACAGATTCCCAACGCATGGCATTTTTCATTCCATCGTTGGGTTTTGTGTTTATGGTGGCATGGTTAAGTTTAGTGGTTGCGTTGCTCACTACTTAACGCGGCGTTATGTTTCACTAAAAGTCTAGCATCAACTTATGAATAAACCCGTAAATCATCATTTTGTGCCGCAACACTTTCTTTCGGCATGGGCAATTGGAAAAGAGTCTAAGAAACTTTGCCGCTTTAGAAGAATTGAACACACTGGAAAATTCGAAGTAAAGAATGCCTCTATAAAGCACTCTGCAAATATAAAAAATCTTTACGAAATGATCTTGCCAGATGGCTCATTTGAAATTGAATCTACACATGTTACGCCTAAGTTAGATGAGGTGGGATATAAAGCTCTTAATTCGGTTAGGGGTGCAGATTATGCGATAATCCCAACGAATACTAAAAAGGACCTTGCTTTTTACCTTACATGCCTAGAGGCAAGAAATCCAAGTGTCCTTGAACTAATGGAACTATCAGAAGAAGAATTTTTATCGATCAAAAAATCCATAACCCAAGGATCAAAGGGTTCTATAGATGAAGTCTTCAGTTATATTGGTAGCTCTCCAACAAAAAGCGTTATGGTTTTTGCACTGTTTATTGTAAATGAATTGACTGGATTTCAATCAGAGCCATTTCATCATGGACTGCTCAATGCAAATGTTGAGGAATTTAACTTCGATACAGACTGTTTGCTAACAAGTGACTACCCAACATTTAGGATGGGGCACTATAACAAGGACGTTTTATTTTCTGTGGCAGTGACTCCTCGAAAGGCTCTTGTTTACTCTGAAAATGAATTCGCTCAAGTATTTAAGTTGCTCCCAAAAGATGAACAAGTCAAAATGATCAACATGCTAACAGTTGCGAAGGCAAAATCAGCTTATTCAAATAATGATGATCTTGCATCATTCGTAGAAGAGCACCTTGGGTGGGCTATAGGTAATAGTAGTCAAGCTCATATCCAACAATATATTTTGAACAACATAACAAGTAAATCCAGGTGACGCCTACGGCGCACCTGATTTAGGCGTTAACCCTTCCATCCGCCACCTTGCAAAACTCCGTCAATGACGTATATTGGTCGTCATGTTTACCATCATCGAAACCCCAACATTCGAAGCAGATGCCAGAAAAATTTGGACCGAGGAAGAGCGAAGTGCCTTCTTCGCCTGGTTGGCAGCCAATCCGGAAATTGGCGATCCCATTCCAGGTAGCGGCGGATGTAGAAAGGTTCGATGGTCGGTGGCGGGTTCAGGGAAGCGTGGTGGAGTGCGAGTCATCTACTTCACCAGATTGGCAAATGGTGAGATCTGGTTATTGGTGATCTACAAGAAAGCCGTCAAGGAGAACATACCCGCGCATATCCTGAAGTCGATTCGTGAGGTATTGGAAAATGAGTAATGAGACTCTGAGTGCTGAGGAGCTTGGCAATAAGCTGCTCCAATCTGTTAAAGAAATGAAAGCGGGCAACGCTGCGCGCGTCAGTCGTGTGGAGCCAAATGAGGTCGCAGAGGCGCGCGGCAAGACTGGTCTTACACAACGAGAGTTTGCCGAGGTGCTCCATATTTCTCCGCGCACGTTGCAGGAATGGGAGCAGGGGCGACGTAAACCCTCTGGGCCGGCAAAGGCGCTCATTGAGATTGCGTTTCGCCATCCGGAGGTTATTCGGGAAGACCTCGAGCTCAGGGGTTAACAAGGCCAATCACGGCGACGCCTACTGCATTGCGGCTTCGCCTTCATTTCGTAGCCGCGCATGTTGGTGGGCGTTATGTTTCTTAACTGCACCTGTTAACTGGTGCTATTAATGGCACCAAATCGTTGGCTAGGTAATCACTATGCAAGTGAAATTTTCCGAGGATGTCATTCCTCTCTCAGACCTTAAAATCAATCCCGGAAAGGTGGTTGGTCGAGCGCAGGACACGCATCGCCCAATCTTGCTCACCAGCCGTGGCCGCGGCATAGCTGTTGTGCAGGGGCTTGAGGATTATGAGAGAACTGCTGAGGAATTGCGGTTTGTAAAGGCGGTGGCGCGAGGGCTTATGGATGTTCGCGAGGGCAACACCGTATCGTTGGAGGACGCCAAGAAAACGTTGGGTATCAAGTAAATGGAACTACGCATAGCACAGTCCGCTCTTGAGGACTTACAGGCTATTCAGGAGTATTACAAAGAGCAGGATGTGCCTCATATCGGTGATGATTTCGTGGCTGCTATCCTGGAGCACTGTGAAATGCTTCAAATCCACCCGGATGCTGGCCGAGTTGTTCCTGAACTCAACATGGATCATATTCGCGAATTGATTCACGCGCCGTTTCGAGTTGTCTATCTCAGGCAGGCTAAAGAGGTTCTGCTCATACGAGTCTGACGGAGTGAGAGGCAGCTCGAATTACCAGCAAACGAAACATAACCAAGCCATGCACCGGATGCCAAACTCTCTGCTGCGTATTCCGGCGAACGTGACCGGTCATTCCGGGGATCGTGACCGATTCGCACACGGCCATCACGCTGGAGTCAGTTTTGT
>NZ_AXBV01000091.1:0-1382 GCF_000475255.1 Marinobacter sp. ES-1 | reverse complement strand
GAGTTATTGTCAAATCTGGTGTATGACCATCAGGCAGCGTTCCTGTCAGATTGATCATCCACCTGTTCTCCATCCCGAAACTGGACGTTGTTCACGACCAGTCTGAGTTGGTCGAACCCCTTGATCCGCTTCCAGCGTTTCTGGGCGGATTGGAGCAGTTTGAACACCATCGATAACGTGGTGTCGCGGTTGCCACAGGATCGGCTCCGCTTGGTTCTCAGTCGTACGGTGGCGAAAGTGGATTCAATCGGATTGGTGGTCCGTAAGTGAATCCAGTGAATCGCCGGGAAATCATAGAAAGCCAGCAGCTCATCCCGGTCCTTCTCCAGGTTGTCCATGGCCTTGGGGTACTTGTCTCGGAACCGCCGCAAAGTGCTGTCAAAGGCCTTGTGAGCGCCGTCACGGGTCTCCGCCAGGTAGATCTCGTGCAGTGCCGACTTGACCTTTGGTTGTACCGATTTAGGCAGCTTGTCCAGCACATTAGCGGTCTTGTGCACCCAGCATCGCTGGTGCCGGGTGTCCGGAAACACCTTGCTCAGGGCCTTCCAGAAGCCCAGTGCGCCGTCGCCAACAGCCAGCTTGGGCGAAGGCTCCAGGCCCCTTTCCCGTAAGTCTGTGAGCAATTCTCGCCAACTGGCTTCAGACTCCCGGTGGCCATCCTCGACAGCCACCAGTTCTTTATGGCCGTGCTCGGTAACACCGATGATCACCAGCAGGCAGAGCCGGTCATCCAGGCGGACGTTGCTGTACACGCCGTCTGCCCACCAGTACACATAACGCTTCTGGCTCAGGTCCCGGCGCTGCCAATCCTTGTGCTCATCCAGCCACTTCGCCTTGAGCCGGGAGACCGTGTTCGCCGACAACCCGTTGGCCTGCTCGCCGACCAGGGCACTCAGGGCCTCCTGGAAATCGCCAGAGGAGACACCGCGCAGGTAGAGCCAGGGAATCAGCTCTTCCAGACTCTTGGCCCGCTTCAGGTACGGCGGCAGCAACTGGCTGTTGAAGCGAACGCCGGTGCCGCTGCGATCCCGAACCTTGGGCACCTGGACGTCCACGTCGCCAACACCGGTCTGAATGGTGCGCTTGGGCAGGTAGCCGTTGCGCACCACCGCCTGGCGGCCATTGGGCGTGGTGACATCCGCGTACTGGCTCAGCAGGCCCTCCAGTTCGGTCTCCACGGCCCGGGCAATCAGGTCTCGGGCTCCCTTGCGAATCAAATCGTGCAACGGGTCATTCGTTACTGTCTCTGGTTGTGAAAGAGCATGCAGGTTAGACTTGGACATGGCGTATCCTCTCTGTTGGTTGTGATCGTCGTGGTGATCAACCAACAGGATACGCCACCTCTTCAGCCTGCTTCCATACACCAGAAATCACCATAACTC
>NZ_AXBV01000090.1:0-43774 GCF_000475255.1 Marinobacter sp. ES-1 | reverse complement strand
AACCATTTAATCCGCTTACCCGATGAATTCATCCATGTCATCGTCAAAATCCGGGCACTCGGTTTCTTCCGGGTTTCCATAGTAGGCGTTGTGGTGCTGCCAGGCACGGTGATAGCGCTTGGCCGCGAGGGTATGGGCGCGCTTCTGGCGGATAAAGGCATCTTCAGCGGCCGTTCCATCCATGCCGTGCATGGCCGCAAGGCCTGCCAGCTCATGCTCCATGGCCTGCTCTTCGGCACAGCTGCCGGACGACAGATACAGCATCACCGCCAGCTGGTCCGGCTCGCTGGTCACCCGGCCGAACGACATCAGCAACGGCGCCGTGGCCTCGCTCATGGCACAGCCCATGGCCAGGTCTTCAGATTCCATCAGGTAGGGCACGGTGTGGTTCCGGGAAAACCCCTGCATTACATCGCCGGTGGTCTTGTAGATCATGTGGTTCACCACGCCACAGCCACTCAGGGCGACGCTGGCCGCAACCGCTGCAGCAAAGCCGCGCAGGCGTTTGCCACAGGCCAGGGAGGTCCGGAAGTCTTTCATAACATTCGTGTCCTTTTTTATTTTTTCGAACATATCGTTACACGCCGGGTTTGCACATTGGCCCCGAAGCCACTATAGATTGCTTCAACCGCCGGCACGGTCGGCGGTCTGGAGCAAAAAACAACAAACAGAACCAAGAACAGGAGTTTTCGATGCGTAAACCTGAACTAGCTGCCGCGATTGCCGACCAGACCGGCCTTACCCGCGAAAAAGCCAGCGACGTTATCAGCGCCTTTACCAGCCAGATTTCCGCCGCCGCAGCCAAGGGTGATGACGTTACCCTGATCGGCTTCGGCACTTTCAATGTCCGCAAGCGGGAAGCCCGCACCGGCCGCAACCCGCAGACCGGAGCCAGCATTGAAATTCCGGCCAGCAAGACCGTTGGCTTCAAGGCCGGCAAAGCCCTGAAAGACGCCATCCGCTGACCGGCAAGGCCCGCAGCTATGCGGGCCTGTTACCTTCCCTGCCCTGGCTGATCAGGACGCACATTCCGAACGGGCACCGTCTACCCGGCACCGGATCGCCTTCATCAACTTGATCGCACGCTCGTCATACACTCCGTCTTCCAGCAGCGATAAGCGAACCTGGCGCAGCATCTTGTCGTACTCGGCTACGTCTTTTGCCGGCGGGTGCATCCATACGTTATCCGGAATACCGGACTCGGCTTCGGCGATGATCGCGTAGGCTTCATCCAGCCGCTTGATGGCCTGGTCCCGCACCATCTGGCCCGCTTCATCCGGGAACCGGTCCCGGTGGATGATCACCTGGAAGTTCATATACGCCAGCGCATACTTGAACACGCCGCCCTTTTCACCCACGCCCTTGTACAGTTCCAGGGGCTGGTAAGCCACGGCCGGGGCATAGGCCAGGTCGACGCTGCCGTTATTGAATTTGCCGGCAAAGTTGGCGGAGTTCGAGCCCACCACGGAAGCACCTACGTGGCGCACCATGCGCACAGACGCGGAGTCATAGTCCAGGGTGGCGATTCGCTTGCCCTGCAGCTTCTCTACTGAATCGACGTTGCGGTCACGGGTGTGCAGGTAAATGGCACCACCGGGGAACACGCCAGCCACTTCGTAGGGACCATCCACCAGGAAGGGGCGCGCCTTGGGCTGGCTCAGGGTGTTGTACAGCAGGCGCATTTCCTCTTCGCCCGGCACGGCACCCATAGCTTCAAGGCTGCCGGTGAACTTGTTGAACTCCCGGGCGCGGGTGCCGGTGAGCAGCACGGCATCGCACTGGCCGGCCTTGAAATCCTCGGCCGCTACCTTTTCATCGGTGTAGGCGCGCAGGTCAAGCTTGATGCCCTGTTGCAGGGCAACCGGCTGAAACTCCTTGGTAATGGCAAACAGGGGGCCATTGGCACCCACCGGGTCAAACACACAGAAGCTGCGTTCGATAATCTCGGACTGGGCATGGGCAAGGGCGGGAACAACAAGGCTGGCGCTCAGGGCAGCAGCAGCCACCACCCGGCGGGAAAGACTGGATAACTTCACGGGTTCACTCCTGATTATTATTCTCTGGCGCGCGCTGCAGTCAGGCAGCCGCAGCTCGTGTCCTGGGACAACCATAAGGGGTCACCCCATAGGATACGTTGGCTCGGGTGCCTGTTATCAAGGGTTTTTCAGCAACAGGAAGGATTCTGTGACAGTGTCGACAGAGGCCGGACAACCTCTGCCGCACTTTCAGGACAGGCGGGTCAGGCAGGGGCAGCCCAGGCTGTTCTACCGGCCACCAGCGTGAGCCGGACCCGGCCAGGCAATTCGCGGTCCAGTACCGGCGCGTGCCGGCCGGCGGAGACCAGGGTCTGCACTGACGGCTGCCAGGACTGCTCCGGCGCGAACACGCACAGGTCTGCCGCCTCACCTTCCGCCAGCCGCGCGTTTCGACCCAGCACCGAGGCCGGGCCGGCGGTCAGTGCGTTCAGCAGCCGGGCGCGCTCCAGCTCGCCCCGAGCGACCAGTTCCAGGCCCAGCGACAGCACGCTTTCAATGCTGGACAGTCCCGGCTCGGTAGCCGGCAGCGGTGCCTGCTTGGCAGCGCTGTCGTGGGGCTGGTGCTGGCTGACAATGGCATCGATCACGCCATCCCGAACACCGGCCACCAGCGCCTGCCGGTCGGCTTCGGAGCGCAGCGGCGGGCGCACGTGGAAACGGCTGTCAAAACCGGCCAGGGCCTCTTCAGTGAAACACAGCTGGTGCATGGCCACGTCGGCCGTGACCTGAATCCCGCGCTTGCGGGCATCCGCCAGCATTTGCACACTCCGGCCCGAGGACATCTGGCTCAGGTGCAGTTTCACACCGGTTTCTTCCGCCAGCAGCAGCATTTCCATCACCGCCGCGGTTTCCGCCACTTCCGGAATACCCAACAGACCCAGGCGGGTAGCCACCTGGCCATCGTGGGAATAACCGTCAGCCGCCAGGGCCTGGTTTTCCGGGCTGAACATCACGGTCAGGCCGAAGGTCTGGGCATAGGCCATGCAACGGCGCAGGATCCGGGCATTGCGCACACCCCGGGAACCATTGCCCACCGCCACACAACCGGCATTCTTCAGGCCCGCCATGTCACTCAGCATTTCACCGTCGAGGCCCCGGGTGATGGCGCCCACCGGCAGTACCCGGACCGAGCCGCGGGAGTCAGCGCCTTCGCGGATCAGGTGGGTTACCGCACTGGAGTCGTTAACCGGCGAGGTTTCCGGCGAGGCACACACGGTGGTGAAGCCACCATGGGCCGCGGCCCGGGTTTCCGAGGCGATGTTGCCCTTCTGGCCATTGCCCGGCTCCCGCAGGTTGCAGCACAGATCAATAAAGCCCGGCGCGATTACGCAGCCACTGGCATCAAACTCCCGGTCCGCGCTGGCACTTACCGCAGCGCTGCCGAGGGCCTCGATCCTGCCATTGCGAACCAGCAGGCCGGGGTTGTCAGTTTCGGTGCCGGAACCGTCGAACAGGGTGCCACCGGTAATTTTCAGACTGTCATTCTGCTGGTGGCTCATGCCCGGGCTCCCTCGTGATCACTGTGTTTCTGCTGTCGTTCGGCCACCTGGCCGCCCATGGCCATGGACATCACCGCCATGCGGATGGCGATACCGTTGGTCACCTGGTTGAGGATGACCGATTGCGGGCCGTCGGCCACCGCTGATTCAATCTCGACGCCCCGGTTGATGGGCCCCGGGTGCATCACAATGCAGTCCGGCTTTGCCAGTGCAAGCTTGTCCTGGTTCAGTCCGTACAGCCGGTAGAACTCCCGCTCGCTGGGCAGCAGCGCCCCTTCCATACGTTCTTTCTGCAGCCGCAGCATGATCACCACGTCCAGGTCTTGCATGCCCCGGGCCATGTCGTATTCCACGGTGCAGCCCAGGTCTTCCACGTCTCTGGGCAGCAGGGTGCCCGGCGCAATCACCCGCACTTCCCCGGCGCCCAGTACGTTCAGGGCACGGATCTGGGAACGGGCCACCCGGGAGTGCAGCACATCGCCAACGATGGCCACTTTCAGGCCTTCGAAGCTGCCCTTGTGCTGGCGAATGGTCAGCATGTCGAGCATGGCCTGGGTCGGATGGGCATGGCGGCCGTCGCCGGCGTTGATGATGGCCACGCCCGGGGTCACGCTTTCGGCAATAAAGTGCGGCGCGCCGCTCTGGGAATGGCGCACCACAAACATGTCGCTGGCCATGGCTTCCAGGTTGAGCAGGGTGTCAGACAGGGACTCGCCCTTGGAGGTGGCAGAGGTATTGATATCCAGGTTCAGCACGTCGGCGGACAACCGCTTGGCCGCCAGCTCGAAGGTGCTGCGAGTGCGGGTACTGGATTCGAAAAACAGGTTAACCACCGTGCGGCCCCGCAGCAGGGGTACTTTCTTGATCCGCCGCTCGCCTACTTCGATGAACGAGTCGGCGGTGTCGAGGATGTCCGTAAGCAGTTCGCGGCCCAGGCCATCCAGGGTGAGGAAATGCCGCAACTGACCGTCCCGGGTCAGCTGCAAGTGGTTCGGGGAGGGGTCGTTCGCGGTCATGGCTCGCCTGTTGTCTGGTGGGGAGTATTACTGCCCGGTTTCCTGGAATTCAATGCGCAGCGGATCAGGGCCGCGCAGTTTTACTCGCTGATGGGCGTCCAGCGCAAGTGCCTTGCCGGTGACATCCGGCTGCACCGGCAATTCCCGGGCGCCCAGGTCAATCAGTGTGGCCAGTATGATACTTGCCGGACGGCCGTAATCGAAGATCTCGTTCATGGCTGCCCGTATGGTGCGGCCACTCATGATCACGTCATCAATCAGGATGATGTCGCGGCCTTCGGTATCGAACGGCAGGCTGGAAGGCGCTACCTTGGGGTTCAGGCCAATGCGGCTGAAATCGTCCCGGTAGAAGGAAATATCCAGCTCGCCGTAGGGATCGGCCAGGCCCAGGCGCTTGCTCATCACATCCGCCAGCCACACGCCGCCGGTACGGATGCCGATCAGCGCCGGGTTGTCGACGCCACGCTCTGCCAGAATCCGGCGCAGGCCGGTTTCCAGTTCATCCAGCAGCTGGTTGATATCAAGCAATGCGGTCATTGATGCCTCGTCAGTCAGGTTTGCCGGTCTGCTCCCGGCACCAGGTTTCCAGAATCAGTACGGCGGCCCGGTCGTCCACGCCGTGGCGACCGAAATCCCGGCTGCCGCCGGCGGCCATCACATCGCCCTTGGCTTCGAAACTGGTCAGCCGCTCATCGACCATCTCTACCGGCACATGGTAGCGGCCGTGTAGGCGCTTGCCGAACTTGCGGGCCCGGGCACACATGTCGTTCTCGGTGTCGTCCATATTCAAAGGCAGGCCCACCACCACGATATCCGGCTGCCATTCCGCCAGCAGTTTCTCGACCTGCTGCCAGTCCGGAATGCCGTCACGGGCCGGGATCATGGCCAGCGGCTGGCCGGTGCCAAGCAGCTCCTGGCCGCTTGCTACACCAATGCGACGGGTGCCGAAGTCGAACGCCAGGATTCTGCGGTTACCGGTCTCAGGCATGGCCCACCGAATCGCTGAGCTGGTTCAGGTCTATGCCGATCAGTTTCAACACCGCCTCGTAACGTTTTTCCACCGGGGTGCGGAACAGGATGTCGGTGCTGGCCGGGCAGGTCAGCCAGGCATTGCTGCCCAGCTCTTCCTCCAGCTGGCCTTCACCCCAGCCGGAATAACCCAGCGCCACCAGAAACTCTTCCGGCCCTTCGTTGCGGCCGATGCCTTCCAGGATGTCCCGGGAGGTGGTCAGCAGTACGTCGTCGGTTACCGTGGCGGTGTTCTGCCAGTGCTGCCCGGGAGAGTGCAGTACAAAGCCTCGCTCCGGCTGCACCGGGCCACCGGTAAATACCGGCAGGTCCAGCTCGCCACCGTGCATATCGAGCTGTTCAAGGATTTCACCCAGGTGAATGCCCAGAGGCTGGTTGATCATCAGCCCGAGCGCACCCTCGGAGGAATGCTCGCACAGGTAGATCACGCCCCCGTGAAAATTGGGATCGGCCAGCCACGGCGACGCCACCAGGAAATGGTGCCGCAAACTTGCCTTGGTTTCCGTGCCGGTTGTCATCCGGATGTCAGCCCCCGCCTCTGGAACGACCAGGTTCGTATGATTTCCAGTTCGTCGACCTGCTCGCGCATGTCTTCCGGGAAGGGCGCAAACGGCGCTGCCATGCGCACAATCCGGATGGCGGCATCATCGAGTACCGTGCTGCCGGACGACTGGAGAATCGCCACTTGCTTGATTGTGCCATCTTTGCGCAGAGAAACCAGCATCCTCAGGTCACCATACAGGCCGGAACGGCGCGCTTCGTTCGGATAGTTCATGTTGCCGACCCGGGTCACCTTGCTGACCCAGTTCTGCACGTACCAGGCGTTATCCGACTTGAGCGTGGACGCCGCCGTTACCCGCATGACCCTGGGGCGCCGCGCATAGGCCTGCTGCTGGGCGTCAAAGCGGGCTTCCAGGCTGGCAATTTCCAGGCTGCGCTCCATCAGGCTTTTGCGCTCGGCCCGGTGCAGCGGCTCCGGATCTTCCCGGGTTTCCGGCTGCCGGACCTGCTGGCGGGCCTTGCTTTCGGTCTGCACCACGGCCCGCTCTTCCTGCGGATTGGGCTCTGCCGTGGTTGCCGGCTCCGGCTGGATTTCGGCCACCTCGGGCTGGCTGACCTCCGCCGGCTGCGGCGAGGTCATTTCCATAGCCTCTTCTTCGGTACCACTGCCCTTCTGGCTGGTCTGGGCCAGGAAGTCGGCCTTGTCCGGCGCTTCCTCGTCGTCAAACTGCGACAGGGTGATTTCCATGGTCTGGGCAGAGCTGCGGGGCGGTTCCGGGGCGAAGGTAATGCCCAGCACGACGATGGCGTGAACCGCCAGCGCCATGAACAGGGTGAAGGAAAACCGGTCGAAATCGCTTACCTGAACTGCCATTACCTATCCTGATTCTGTGCCCGCATTACCGGTGCTGTTCAGCCCTGTGACAACCGGCGCTCCACGGCGTCCAGCAACATACCGGCAATATCGATGCCGAAGGCAGCGTCAAGTTCCCGGATGCAGGTGGGGCTGGTTACGTTGATTTCGGTGAGGTAGTCGCCAATCACATCCAGGCCCACAAACATCAGGCCCTTGGCCTTGATCACCGGTGCCACCCGGGTACAGATTTCACGATCCCTGGCGGTCAGTTCACGGCCCTCACCCCGGCCGCCGGCGGCCAGGTTGCCGCGATTCTCGCCTTGCGAAGGAATGCGCGCAAGGGCGTAGGGCACCGGCTCGCCGTCAATCAGCAGGATGCGCTTGTCACCGTCGGTGATTTCCGGAATGAATTTCTGGGCCATGGCCTGGTGCGCGCCATAGTTGGTCAGGGTTTCGATGATCACACCCAGGTTGGCGTCGTTTTCTTTAACGCGGAAGATCGAGCGACCACCCATGCCGTCTACCGGCTTCATGATGATGTCGCCGTGCTCGGCATAGAAATCCCGGAAACGCTGGGAGGAACGGGTCACGATCAGCGGCGGTGTCAGGTCTTCAAACTGGGTGGCAAACAGCTTCTCGTTGCAATCCCGCAACGTGGCGGCCGGATTGACCACCAGGGCACCCTGCTGTTCCGCCGCTTCCAGTATATAGGTGGCCATCAGGAACTCCCGGTCGACCGGGGGATCCTTGCGCATCAGGATCACATCCAGGTCGCCCAGTGCCGTGTCTTCAGCGGCACCGTAGCTGAACCAGTTTTCCGGATCGTTATGCACCGTCAGCTTGCGGGTATGGGCACGGGCCTGGCCACCGGCCAGATACATATCCGGCAATTCCATGTACTCGATTTCCCAGCCCCGTTTCTGGGCCGCCAGCAACATGGCCAGTGAGCTGTCTTTCTTGAAATGGATATCCTCGATCGGATCCATCACGATCCCGAGCCGGATTGTCATAGAGTCTCCTGGAAAGTCGGTTGGGGAGCGGGAAGTTGCTCCGTCAAAAACACGAACCGGTATACAGAGCAAACCGGTGCAAGGTGCTATGCTGAAACCCTAGATGGTATTGTACCCGAGCCATAAATGCATCCGGATAAATCGCCACATCAATCCGTGACGCAGCGGGCAGAAGTACATTTGGTCACAAACTAATGCTTTTTATCCGGCCATCGATATTCTATAAATGTGCGGGGTTTATAGATCAACCTTAATGTTTGTGTTAAAACCCCGTTCGAAAATAACGACAGTCGCTAGAGCGCAAGGCAGTTGGACAATGGATGACAACTTCGAGAACTTGAAGATCATGGTGATCGACGACAGCAAGACCATTCGTCGCACCGCAGAAACCCTTCTGAAGAAAGTCGGTTGTGAGGTCATCACTGCCACTGACGGCTTTGACGCTCTGGCCAAGATTGCCGATTCCCAGCCGGACATCATCTTTGTTGACATCATGATGCCCCGCCTGGACGGCTACCAGACCTGCGCACTGATCAAGAACAATTCCTCTTTCAAGAAGACGCCGGTAATCATGCTTTCGAGCAAGGACGGCCTGTTCGACAAGGCTAAAGGCCGCATCGTAGGCTCCGACCAGTATCTGACCAAACCCTTCAGCAAGGATGAGCTGCTCAACACCATCCGCCACTACATGCCGCAGGCGGAACAGTAAAACCTGCTGAACCCCCAGAACCATCGAGGAAACCATGGCCCGCATTCTGATTGTTGACGATTCGCCAACCGAAGTTAAGAAAATCTCCACCATCCTGGAAAAGCACAAGCACGAAGTGCTGACCGCCGACAACGGCGCCGACGGCGTAGCCAAGGCCCGCGCGGAAACTCCGGACCTGGTGCTGATGGACGTGGTCATGCCCGGCCTGAACGGCTTCCAGGCGACACGCCAGCTGACCCGCGCACCGGAAACCGCATCTATTCCTGTTGTGATCGTAACCACCAAGGATCAGGAAACTGACCGGGTGTGGGGAACCCGCCAGGGTGCCAAGGGTTACCTGGTCAAGCCAGTTAACGAAGACGACCTGATCAAGACAATCAACAGCCTGATTGCCTGATCCCTGACTTTGGAGTTCGCATGTCCGCCCAGGCCGCCCCTTTTGCTGTTCTGACGGATATCGCCCGGCGCAGCCGTTCCATGGCGGCCGGCCTGCCGGAGCAGGAAGAAGCCGTTGAACTGTGGAACGGTATCGGCTTCATCCTGGCCGGCGAGCACTACGTTGCCCCGATGGGGGAAGTCACAGAAATACTGCACGTGCCCCGGTTTACCCACATTCCGGGGGTCCGCCCGTTCCTGCTGGGTGCCGCCAACGTCCGGGGCCGGTTACTGCCGCTGGTTGACCTTGCCAACTTCTTCGACATCCCCCGCTCTTCACGGAATGCCCGTGAACGGCGGGTGCTGGTGGTTGAGCAGGGCGATGTGTTCAGTGGCCTGGTGGTCGACACCGTGCTGGGTATGCAGTATTTCGCAAAAGACAGTTTCAGGGCCAGCACCAACGGTGTGCCCGAAAATGTTCAGCCGTTTGTGAGCGGCGGCTACGAACGTAACGACGAAATCTGGAAAGTATTCTCTGCCGCCACCCTGGTGGAAGACGAACGCTTTCTTGATGTTGCACAGTGGTAAGGGTGATGGCACTGGCAGGCACATCACCCTGTCCATCTGAAGCCCGCTACACCAAAATTGCCATTTCCAGAAGAAAGAGGCCGGGAGCCAGAAAATGAAAAACAGAGCCGGAAGACTCAGTACCGGACAGGGCGGCAACAAACTCGTTGCCGGCCTGATCGCAGCGCTGATTGCACTTACCGGCCTGATCGCAGCGCTGATTGCACTTACCGTCCTGCTCGTTGTGGTGCTGTTCATCATCAACAAGGACAGCCAGAACGATCAGCAATACATTGCCAACACTGCAGAAATGCGGGTGCTTTCCCAGGAGATTGCGAAGAACGCGACCGAGGCTGCCGGTGGTACCGCCGAAGCGTTCGACCAGTTGCGTCGCTCCCGGGACGAGTTCCAGCAACTCTGGACCAGTGTTACCGAAGGCAATCCGGAAACCGGCCTTCCGGCCAGTGAACTGGCACAACAGAGCGGTGTACAGCAGCACTGGAACAGTGTTCGCGAAAACGCTGACAGCATCCTGTCTACCCGGGAAGCGGTACTGGGCCTGCACGAAGTAGCCCGCACCCTGAACGAAACCATCCCGCAGCTGCAGGTGGAATACGACGATATCGTTCAGATCCTGCTGGATAACGGCGCACCCGCCGAGCAGATCTCCCTGGCCCAGCGCCAGTCCCTGCTGGCCGAGCGTATTGTCCGCTCCGTTAACAACGTACTGTCCGGTGACGAAGACGCGGTTATCGCCGCCGACCGTTTCGGCCGCGACGCCAGCCTGTTCGGCCGGGTACTCGAAGGCCAGCTCAACGGTAACCCGGCCATGGGTATCAGCCGGGTAGCCGATGAAGACGCCATCTACGGCCTGGAAGCGGTTGACGAGCTGTTCGAATTCGTTTCCCAGAACGTTGACGCGATTCTTGAAGCCTCTCCCGACCTCTTCAAGGTTCGTACCGCTGCCAGCGACATCTTCCAGAACTCCGAAATCCTGCTGGCCGAGCTGTCGGTACTGGCTGACGGCTTTGGCTCCCAGTCCGGCTCCCGCCTGGTCAGCCCGACCCTGGCCTTCTTCATCCTGGCGGCCATGGTAGCGATTGTAGTGTTCATCGGCCTGGCCCTGTACCGCGATGCCCAGTCCCGACTGGCCACCACCCAGGAACAGAACGAGCAGAACCAGAACGCGATCCTGCGACTGCTGGACGAACTGGCCGACCTGGCCGATGGTGACCTGACCACCGAGGCCACGGTAACCGAGGACTTCACCGGTGCCATCGCCGACTCCATCAACTACGCGATCGACCAGATGCGCGGGCTGGTACAGGCCATCCGGGGCACCGCTGTACGGGTAGCCGGTGCGGCCCAGGAAACCCAGGCCACAGCCATGCACCTGGCAGATGCTTCCGAGCACCAGGCCCAGGAAATCGCCGGCGCCTCTGCCGCGGTTAACGAGATGGCGGTGTCCATCGACCAGGTATCTTCCAACGCCGCGGAATCCTCAGCGGTTGCGGAGCGGTCGGTTGCGATCGCGAAGAAAGGCGCGGAAGTGGTACAGAACACCATCCGCGGCATGGACAACATCCGGGAGCAGATCCAGGAGACCTCCAAGCGGATCAAGCGTCTGGGTGAATCCTCCCAGGAAATCGGTGACATCGTATCCCTGATCAACGACATCGCCGACCAGACCAACATCCTGTCCCTGAACGCAGCAATCCAGGCCTCCATGGCCGGTGATGCGGGCCGGGGCTTCGCGGTGGTTGCGGACGAAGTTCAGCGCCTTGCGGAACGTTCCTCTGCGGCAACCAAGCAGATTGAAGCGCTGGTTAAGACGATCCAGTCTGACACCAACGAAGCGGTTATCTCCATGGAACACACCACCGCCGAGGTGGTCCGTGGTGCCCGTCTGGCCCAGGACGCGGGTATCGCCCTCGAGGAAATCGAGAACGTATCCATGTCCCTGGCGGAGCTGATCCAGAACATCTCCAACGCGGCACGCCAGCAATCGTCCTCTGCGGCGCACATTTCCAACACGATGAACGTTATCCAGGAAATCACCTCGCAGACCTCCTCCGGTACCAACGCCACGGCGAAGTCTATCGGTAACCTGGCTGAAATGGCGTCCGAGCTGCGGTCCTCCGTTGCCGGCTTCACCCTGCCGGATGAAGACCAGGCCGACCAGGAACAAGAGCAGGACAACGATATCCCGGTGGTCAGCTGATCACCGGACCGGGGCAGATAACGGTTTATGGCTCAGATGCATAACCAGCTGTCAGCCGCCGAAGGGATCTGGGCACTGCGCCGGCTTCCGGATATGGACGAGGCGCAGTTCAACCAGTGGCAGACCCTGCTGGAACACCGTACCGGCATGACCCTGACGGCCGACCGCCGCTCCTTCCTGGAAACCAACCTGGGAATCCGGATGCGGGAAATCGGCTGCAGCAGCTACCAGGCCTACTACGAGAAAATCGTATCCGGCCCGGATGCCATCAGGGAATGGGCCACACTGGTGGACCGCCTGACCGTGCAGGAAACCCGGTTTTTCCGGGACGCCGATGCCTTCAGGCTGGTGGCCGATTACGTACTGACCCGGCCCCGGGAGCAACTGAGAAAGCGTGCACTGGAAGCCTGGAGTGTGGGCTGCTCCACCGGCGAGGAGCCCTACACCCTGGCGATGATTCTGAACGAATGCATGAACCAGCTGGCTCTGCAGCCCCTGTTCGGGGTAACCGGTTCGGACATCAGCCAGCCGGCCATCGAGAAGGCCAGGCAGGGCCAGTACAGCGCCCGCAAGTTGCTGGGTATGGATGAGGACCTGAAAGCCAGGTACTTCCGCCCTGCCGAAAGGAACACCGTAGAAATCGTGAACAGCATCCGTGAACGGGTGTGTTTTACCAGGCTCAACGTAATGGATCTGGGCAAGGCACCCATGCACGGCATGAACATTATCTTCTGCCAGAACCTGCTGATTTATTTCCGCCGCTGGCGTCGGCGGGACATTGTGAAAAGGCTAGCAGAGCGTCTGGCACCGGGGGGCTTACTGGTGCTTGGCCAGGGTGAACTGACCGATTGGCAGCCACCGGGCCTGCAGAGGGTTCCCTCGGAACATGTACTGGCGTGGATCAAGCGCCAGCCCGACGAAGAATAACCGGAGTGGTTATGGGCAATCACCATGACAGTATCGCCCTCGACTGGGTTCGGGGCGAAATACAGGACACGCTGACTCAAGGCCAGCATGCACTGGAAGCGTACGTCGAGAATCGCGACGACACCGCACGCCTGCGCTTCTGCCTGAACTACCTCCACCAGGTACACGGTACCCTGCAAATGGTGGAACTCTACGGTGCAGCCCTGCTCACCGAAGAGATGGAGAAACTGACCCAGGCCATTCTGAACGAATCCGTCACCAGCGTTGACGATGCCGTTGAAGTACTGATGCAGGCCATCCTGCAGCTGCCGCAATACCTGGAACACCTGGACAGCAGCCAGGACGATTTCCCGATGGTGCTGCTGCCCCTGCTGAACGACCTCCGGGCTGCCCGGGGCGATTCACTGCTGTCTGATACCTCACTGTTCAAGCCTGACCTGACCCCCTCACAGCTGCAGGTCAGCGCCGCTGATTCAGAACGCCTGCAAGATCCCAAGGTTCTCGGCCACCTGCGCAAACTGCGGCAGATGTACCAGTTTGCCCTGGCCGGCGTAGTGCGCGAGGAAAGCCTCTCAGCCCACTTCAACTACATGCAGAAGGTGCTCCAGCGCCTGATCCGCCTGTGCCAGAAAACCCCGAGGGGTGAACTCTACAAAGCCGCCAGCGGCTTTATCGAAACACTCCAGGGCGGTGCCAACCCGGTCAACACTGCGGTCAAATCCCTGTTGCGGGAGCTGGATGCGGAAATCCGCAGGCTCACCGACGAACACAGCAGCATCCTGCAACAGCCGGTGCCCGAAGCCCTGTTCAAGCACCTGCTGTACTACGTCGCCCGCGCCCGTGACCTGGACATGCCCCAGGTCAGCGCCCTGCGCCAGGCCTACCAGCTGGATGATGCCCTGCCCTCGGACAGCGATGTCGACGCCGCCCGCACCCGGGTTTCCGGCCCGGGCCGGGACGCCATCCATTCGGTGGTGAGTGCCCTGAACGAAGAACTGGCTCGCCTGAAAGACCAGCTGGACCTGTTTGTCCGGGCCGAGCTGCGCCAGAACGATGAACTGGAAGAACTGCTGCCGGGTATGCGCCAGGTAGCCAACACCCTGGCGGTGATTGGTCTGGGCATTCCGCGCAAAGTGGTTACTGACCAGATCGAACTGGTGGAAAAGCTCAGCACCCAGAGCGACACCGTCGACGACGGCACCCTGATGGATATCGCCGGCGCCCTGCTCTACGTCGAGGCCAGCCTGGCCGGACTGGACAGCGATCGCCACGAACCGGCAGCCACCGGCGACAACGAGTTCCACCTTGGCTCCCAGGAACTGGGCGAGGCTAACGAAGCGCTGATCCGGGAATCCCGCAACACCCTGGAACAGGTCAAATCCTCGATTGTGAACTTTATCGCTTCCCAGTGGGATACCCGGGAAGTAGAACACGTTCCTGAGTTGCTGCACAGCATCCGCGGCGGCCTGTCGCTGTTGCCGCTGGAGCGTGTAGCCGACATGCTGGCCTCCGCCGAACGCTACGTAACCGACGTTCTGCTCAACGGCAAACAGGTACCGGACTGGAAACAGCTCGACACCCTGGCCGATGCGGTAACCAGCATTGAATACTACCTGGAGCGCCTGGCCGACGGCATCACCGAGAACGACGCTATCCTGCGCGTTGCCGAAGACAGCCTGGCCAGCCTCGGCTTCCCGGTCGGCCAGGAACCCACCTGGCAGCAAGCCGAAGAGGAACTCCAGCCGGACGAACTGCCGGTACTGGATACCGGGGCGGCCGTCGAAGAGCCGGCCCAGGAAGCCAAGACCTCCGACCAGGACCTGGTTGACGACGAAATCCTCGGCATCTTCGTGGAAGAAGCCGAGGAAGTGCTGCAGACCATCCACGAGCATTACCCCCGTCTGCGCCAGAATTACGACGACCGCGATGCCCTGACCGAAGTACGCCGGGCGTTCCACACCCTCAAGGGCAGTGGCCGCATGGTGGGAGCCACCTCCATTGGCGAGCTGGCCTGGTCTGTGGAAAACCTGCTGAACCGGGTGATCGACCAGACCATCAAGCTCAATGACGACACCTTCGCCCTGATCGACGAGGTCAACGCACGCATTCCGTCCCTGATCCAGGAATTCCGCCGGGGTGATTATACCGGCGATGTTGATGGCCTGATCAGCCGGGCCGAAGCCCTGGCCACCACCCGCCGCACCGAAACCGGTACCGCAGAAACGGAAGCAACCGAGACCGTCACCGAGGCCCCCGCCGCGGTTCTGGACCCCGAAGCGGAACCGGAACTGGCCCAGCCGGAGAGCACTGGCGAAACAGAGGCGGATGCCGACGACCTGATCGACGACGAAATCCTCGAGATCTTCGTTGAAGAAGCCGGCGAAGTTCTGGATACCATTCGCGAATACCTGCCGATGCTGCTGCGCCAGCACGACGATCGCAGTGCCCTGACCGAAGTACGCCGGGCCTTCCACACCCTCAAAGGCAGCGGCCGCATGGTTGGCGCCAGTGTGATCGGCGAACTGGCCTGGTCTGTAGAAAACATGCTGAACCGGGTCATTGATGGCAGCATCTTCATGACCGAAGACGTGGCCAGCCTGCTGCAGGATGTCACCGATGCCGTGCCCGGCCTGGTTTCCGACTTCGAGAACCGCCGCCCGGCAGCGTTGGATACCTCGGCCCTGGAAGCCCGCGCCAATGCCCTGGCCAACGGAGAGATCCCGGACGCCAGCACCATGCCAACAGCCGACTCGGAACCCGAATCACTGGCTGAGCCTGAAACCGTTGGCGTCCAGGACACCGACAGCGCTGCTGAAGCCGCTGGCTACGACGACGATGAAGACGCCGTTGACCCGATCCTGCTGGAAATTTTCGAGAACGAAACCGAAACCCACCTGCAGACCATCAACGACTACCTGGCAACCGCCGGCGACAAGGCCACCGTCAGCTACACCGACGATCTGTCCCGGGCCCTGCACACCCTCAAGGGCAGCGCGAACACGGCTGGCATTGCCCCCATCGCCGCCGTCATCACCCCGCTGGAACGCTTTGTTAAGGAATCCCGTGCCCAGAATAAGCGGGCAGACCGTGATGTACTGGAACTGATTGCCGATGCCAAGGAGTTCCTGACCCGCGGCCTGGCCCAGCTCCGGGATAATCCGCAGGCAGACCTCGAAGGTACCGAAGACTACCTGGCCCGCCTGGAGCAGGTGTACCAGCGTACCCTGCAGTCCTCTGACCCGGCCGATGAACTGCAACCGGATACCCGGGCACCGTCCCAGCTGGTACAGCTGTTCCTGAACGAGGGCCTGGACATTGTGCTGGATGCCGAGAGCATCCTGGATGAATGGTCCCGCCATCCGGACCAGCGCCAGTCTGTGGAGACCCTGCAGAAAGAGCTGGAACAACTGGCTGCCGGCGCGGCGGAAGCCGGCCTGGTGGATGTTACCGAGCTGGCCGCTGCACTGAACCAGGCCTACAGCACGGTATCCGAAAAGCAGCTGGAGCCGGACGATACCTTCTTCGGCACCCTGCGCGCCGGCCATGAGCAACTGATCAACCTGATGGACCAGGTCGCTGCCGGCCTGGCCACAGAGAGCAATGACGACCTGATCGACGAACTCTACGCCCTCGCGAACCGGGCAGACGAGAGCGAGCTGGAGCAGGAATTCGAGCAGCAGTTCTCCGGCGATCTCGACGAAATCGACCTGAGCCTGGAATTCGACGAACTCGGGCAGCCCGATGAGCAGTCGGAACCCGAGTCTCCCGGCGAAGGCTGGCTGAGCGAAGAACCTGCGCTCGAAACTGCAGCTTCCACCGACGAAGACAACGAACTGGACGACGAGCTGGCTGCCATCTTCCTGGAAGAAGCGCGGGACCTGGTCGACAGCACCGCAACCTCGTTGCAGACCTGGAGCGAAGACACCGGCAACCTGGATACCCTGCACCTGTTGCAGCGCGACCTTCACACCCTCAAGGGCGGCGCCCGCCTGGCCGGCATTGCGCCCGTCGGCGACCTGTCCCACGAACTGGAAACCCTGTTCGAAGGCCTGACCGAGCAGCGTTTTGCCGTCAGCAATTCGTTGTCTGACCTGCTGTTCCGGTGCCATGACCGGTTGGCCAACATGGTCGACACCCTGGAAGCCGGCAACCAGCCCGAAGCAGCCCCGGACCTGATTGCCGATATCCACGCCTGGATCGACGGCGCCCGGGATGGCGGAGCCAGCACCGAACCGGCAACCGACTTTGATGACGACATTCTGGCCCAGGCCGAAGCCGAGTTCGATGCGGACAGCGAAGAGGAAGCCACAGACAGCGCCGATGAGGATGCCCTGGCTGGCCTGTCGGACCTTGACCCGGAACTGACCGGCATCTTCCTGGAAGAAGCCTACGACCTGATCAACTCCACCGGCAGTGCCCTGCACACCTGGAGCGAAGATCCGTCGAACCAGGCCGTGGCCGCAGAACTGCAGCGCGATGTACACACCCTGAAGGGTGGCGCACGGATGGCCGGCGTCGACGCCATTGGCGACCTGACCCACGTTCTGGAAGACCTGTTCGAGAAGGTGGCCGAAGGCCAGCTGGCCGCCAGCAACGACATGACCGACCTGCTGTTTGCCTGCCATGACCGCCTGGCACAAATGGTGGAACAGGTTGCCACCCAGAAGCCCTGCCCGCCGGCCAACGACCTGGTTCAGCAGGTAGAAGCGATTCTCCGCGGTGAAACACCGGCACCGGCCAGCGAAGGGCAGGAACCGGCACAAGACCTTACCGAAGACACAGCGGATGACACCGGCTGGATGCCAGACACCGGGCTTGAGGCTGACGAAGACCTCACCGAAGCCTTCGAAGCCATGGGCGGTGACGACCTGGCCGGCATCTTCCTGGATGAAGGCCTGGAAATCCACGAAGCCATTACCGAGTGCCTGGACCAGTGGCGCGAAGATCCAGACGAACTGACCGTTCTGACCCGCCTGCAGCAGGAGCTGCACACCCTCAAGGGTGGTGCCCGGTTGTCCGATATCGACCCGGTGGCCGACCTTGCCGAAGCCTGGTCTGACAGCTTTGAACCCCTGCTCTCCGGCGGCAACAACCAACAGGCGTTGCTGGCGCTCAGTGATCAGGGTGCCGCCAGCCTCAAGGGCATGCTCGACAGCCTGGAAGACGGCCATAAACCGGCCGCCGCCAGCGATCTGATCGAAGCCTTCCGCAGTATTCAGGCCGAACCGGCTGAACAGGGCGAACAAGCGACAGCCACGGCAGAACCGGCCGCTGACGAAGCCGATGCGGTTGACCCGGAAGTGCTGGAAATCCTCCTGGAAGAAGCCGGCGAGATCATGGACCAGCTTGAGCAGGTGCTCGATGACTGGCGCAAAGACCCGAACAACCACCAGTACAACCAGGAAGCCCAGCGGGCCCTGCATACCCTCAAAGGTGGCGCCCGCCTGTCCCAGCTGAGCGTGCTGGGCGACAAGGCCCATGCCTTCGAGACCCGGTTGATCGACCTGGGCGGCAATGCACCGGGCGACAGCCAGTGGCAGGAGATCACCCAGGACCACGACGCCGTCATCGAGCTGGTCTCCGACGTTCGCCGGCGCTTTGCCGACGGTAGCCCGGTGGTCCAGCCGGAGCAGCCCGCGGAAGACGCACCCGAACACGAGCAGCCCGAACCGCAGGCCGCCGAGCAGGAAACCTCGGTGCCCGAAGCCCCGAAATCGACAGCGCCCGCCAAGCCGGCCAAGGCCCGCAACAAAGCAGCGGAAGCCCAGCGTGCCGCCCAGGAAACCATCCGGGTATCGGCACCGTTGCTGGACGAGCTGGTTAACCTGGCCGGTGAAACCAGTATTACCCGTGGCCGCCTGGAACAGCAGACCAGCGACTTCGGCCACACCCTTGAGGAAATGGCCGCTACCATCGAGCGTCTGCGCGAACAGTTGCGCCGGATGGATATCGAAACCGAAGCCCAGATCCTGTTCCGTGCCGAACAGGAACACGGCCCGGATTACGGCGACGACTTCGACCCGCTGGAAATGGACCGCTACTCCTCGATCCAGCAGCTGTCACGGGCACTGAGCGAATCGTCTTCTGACCTTGCAGACCTGCGTGAAACCCTGTCTGACCGGGTACGGGATACCGAAACCCTGCTGGTGCAGCAGTCCCGGATCAACACGGAACTCCAGGAAGGTCTGATGAAGACCCGGATGATTCCGTTTGCCTCCATGGTGCCGAGACTGCGCCGGATTGTGCGCCAGATCAGCAACGAACTGGGCAAGAAGGTCAACTTCGACGTGCGCAACGCCGAGGGTGAAATGGACCGCAACATTCTTGAGCGCATGATTGCGCCGCTGGAACACATGCTGCGGAACGCCCTCGACCACGGCATTGAAAGCCCCGAAGACCGGGCCCGTGCCGGCAAGCCGGAAACCGGTGAAGTCGTGCTCTCGCTGACCCGTGAAGGCGGCGACGTGGTACTGCGTATGATCGACGACGGCAAAGGCATTCCCGCCGAAGTGATCCGTGACAAGGCCATTCGCCAGGGCCTGTTGCGGGCCGACGAAGACCTTACCGAACGGGAAGTCCTGCAGTTCATCCTGCAGCCCGGCTTCTCTACCGCCCAGCAGGTGACCCAGATTTCCGGCCGGGGCGTGGGTATGGACGTGGTGTCCAGCGAGATCAAGCAGCTCGGCGGCAGCCTGGATATCGATTCGGCCCTGGGGCGTGGCACTACCTTCACGGTGCGCCTGCCATTCACGGTATCGGTTAACCGGGCCCTGATGGTCGCCACCGGCGAAGACTTCTACGCCATCCCGCTCAACACCATTGAAGGCATCGTGCGGGTCAGCACCTACGAGCTGGAAGAGTACTACAAGCCGGATGCACCGCTGTACGAATACGCCGGCCAGGAATATCGCCTGCAGTACCTGGGTAGCCTGCTGAACAGTGACCACCAGCCCAAGCTGCAAGGCCAGGCCCTGCCGCTGCCGGTGATCCTGGTGCGGGGTGCCGAGCAGCCACTGGCCCTGCAGGTTGACCACCTGATGGGCAGCCGGGAAATCGTGGTTAAGTCTCTCGGCCCGCAGTTCAGCTCGGTTCGAGGGGTTTCCGGTGCCACCATTCTGGGTGACGGTAACGTAGTGGTGATTCTTGACCTGCCGGCCATGCTCCGTTCCGACATCCTGTCTGAGCGCCAGCGCCTGGCTAACCTGGACAAGGCCCGCGAAGCCGGCCGCTACGAAGACCAGACCACCACGGTTATGGTGGTGGACGACTCGGTTACCGTACGGAAGGTTACTTCCCGACTGCTGGAACGCAACGGCATGGAGGTTATCCTCGCGAAGGACGGCCTGGATGCGGTGGCCCAGCTGCAGGACCATCGTCCGGACATTATCCTGCTGGATATCGAAATGCCCCGGATGGACGGTTTCGAAGTGGCCAGCTTTGTGCGCCACGACGAGAACCTGAAAGAGACGCCCATCTGTATGATCACCTCCCGGACCGGCGAGAAACACCGGGAACGGGCACTGGCCATCGGCGTCAACGAATATCTGGGCAAGCCGTTCCAGGAAGCCGAGCTGCTTGAAACCATCAAACGACTGACCGGGAACGGGTAATGACCGGCCATGACGGCCGGCCCGGCATCGGCATTGTGTCCGATGTGGTGTTGCAGCGGCACCGGTTGCAGGTGGCTGCCGGCAAGTTCGGACTTGAGGTCAGCTTTTCCGGCGGCCCCGACCGCCTGATGGATTATCCGGGGTTTCCCGATGCCGCCCTGTGGCTGGTAACCCTGGAAGACGAAGCCGACCACCCGGCGCTGTTCGAACACCTGCTGGAGCACACCGATGCCCCGGTTCTGTTCGGGATGGACCAGGCTCCAAAGCCCGGCACCAAGGACTATGTGCGCTGGGAAAGGCGTTTGCTCAACAAGCTGGAAAAGCAGCTGGGGCACCTGGAGAAACTGGACTCCGCCAACGACATCGAAGAGCTGGAAGTCCACGCCCGGCCATCACCCGAGGCACCACAACTGCCCCAGTGGATAACCCCGGCGGCTCCGGGTTCGGTAGCCGAGGAGATCTGGGTTCTGGGCGCTTCGCTGGGCGGTCCCGCTGCGGTGAAAACCTTTCTGGACCACCTGCCGGCCGGCCTGCCGGTCGGCTTTGTCTACGCCCAGCATATAGATGACAACTTTACCGGCGTGCTGACCCGGGTACTGGGCCGCCACGCCCACTACCAGCTGAAGCGGGCAGAGGAAGGCTACAAGGTTCGCAACGGCGATGTGGTACTGATGCCGGTAGAACAGGAGTGGTCGTTCGCAGACGACGGCAGCCTGACCGCCACCGGCAAGCCCTGGCCCGGCCCCTATGGCCCGTCTATCGACCAGGTGCTGCTGAACGTGGCTGACCACTTCCGCGAGCACTGCCACGCGATTCTGTTCTCCGGGATGGGCAACGACGGCGCCATCGCCGCACCGCTGCTGAAGAAACGGGGCAGCCGGATCTGGGTCCAGGACAGTGCCAGCTGTGGCAACAGTTCGATGCCCGAGTCTGTCGCTGCCACCGGCTGCGCCAGCTTCTGCGGCACACCGGACCAGCTCGCCGGCGAACTGATCAAAACCATTGAGAACCATTGCCTGCTCAAGGGCCGGCAAAAACGGGATTCTGCCTGAGGACACACAATGAACGAAAACAGCCAAACGCTTCCCTGCGTCATGATCCCTGTCTGTGACCGGCACCTGCTTCTGCCCAACGTGTCCATCGCCGAGGTAGTGGATTTCAACAGCACAGACGCCGGCGCCAACACCCCGGACTGGCTGGTGGGTTTTCTGGACTGGCGCGGACTGACCCTGCCGGTCATCTCCTACGATGCCGCCAATGGCGGATCGCTCACGGTTCCGGGCGATAACCGGGGCCGTATCATTGTGCTCAATACCATTGGCCCGGACCACAACAAGGCGCCGTTCATGGCCCTGGTAACCCAGGGCATTCCGAGCCAGGCCCGCCTGGATGAAAGCCAGCTGCGCAAGCTGGACGGAGAGCCCGGCCCCGCCGACCTGATGCTGGTAGACGTAGAAGGCGAAGCGGCCTGGATTCCCAACCTGGAATACCTGGAATCCCTGGCGGTGCAGGCCCGGAACTGATTCCATCCCGGGCCATGGCAGCCGATCCTGCAAATGTTATAATGTTGCAAACTTTGCAGGACACGGACCATGCCCGAACGCGCGCTCCCCTACCGCCCCCACAACCATGATGCCTGCGTCAGCCATGCCCTGGCCGACGCCCGCACCATTTGCCGGCAACAGAATGCCCGCCTGACGGCCATCCGTGAGCGGGTGCTGGAACTGATCTGGCAGTCCCACAAACCGCTGGGCGCCTACGATATCCTAGCCCGGCTGGGCGAAGAGGGCCACAACGCCGCGCCACCGACCGTGTACCGGGCCCTGGATTTCCTGCAGCAGTACGGACTGGTACACAGGATTGCCTCCCTGAACGCCTTTATCGGCTGCCCCCATGCCGGCGAACATCATCGTGGCACCTTCCTGATCTGCCGCCAGTGCGGCAATGTGCTGGAACTGGATGCGCCGACGGTCAGCGAATCGATTGAAGCCGCAGCTCGGGCCGAAGGTTTCCGGCCCGACGACATCACCCTGGAAATTTCCGGCCTGTGCCCCCGTTGCCAGGGAGCAGAAGTCCATGACTGAGGCGCTGGCAAACCTGGAGGGCGTTACCGTTCAGTTTGATGACCGGCTGGTGGTCAACCGCGTCAGCCTGACCGTACACCGGGGCGACATCATCACCATCATCGGCCCCAACGGAGCCGGCAAAACCACCCTGATCAAAACCGTACTCGGCCTGCAGCGGGCCACCAGCGGCAAGGTATCACGGGCCCCGGGGCTGGTAACTGGCTATGTACCCCAGCACCTGACCCTGGAAGCCACCCTGCCCCTGAGCGTGCGCCGTTTCATGCTGCTCAGCGGCAAGCCGCTGGCAGAGTGCGAGGCTGCGCTGGCCCGGACCGGGGTAAGCCATTTGCTGGAGGCCTCGGTGCATCACCTGTCTGGCGGCGAAAAACAGCGCTTACTGCTGGCCCGCGCGCTGGTGCGCAAACCGGACCTGCTGGTGCTGGACGAACCCGCCCAGGGCGTGGACATCAACGGCCAGGCCGCACTGTACGAACTGATCCGGGAGCTGCGGGACGAACTGCACTGCGGCGTCATCATGATCTCCCACGATTTGCACCTGGTGATGGCTGCCACCGACAAGGTGATCTGCCTGAACCAGCACGTCTGCTGCAGCGGCTATCCGGCGGATATTTCCCACGATCCGGCCTTTATCGAAACCTTCGGCCACCAGGTGGCGGAATCGCTGGCGGTGTATCACCACCACCACAACCACCAACATAACCTGCACGGCGACGTTGTTGCCGGCACCGGCCATCAGGGAGCCTGTAACCATGAGCATCATTGATGCGGTGCTGGGCGATTTCTTCTGGCGAGCCCTGATCGGCGGACTGGGGGTGGCACTGGTGGCCGGGCCACTGGGCTGTTTTGTGGTCTGGCGCCGGCTGGCCTATTTTGGCGACACCCTGGCCCACTCCGCCCTGCTGGGCATTGCCCTGAGCTTTCTGATCAGCGTTCCGCTCAACCTGGCAGTGATCATCACCTGCGTAGTGATCGCCCTGGCGCTGGTGCTGTTGTCCCGTACCCGGGCCCTGTCTACCGACACCCTGCTGGGCATCCTGGCGCACTCGGCCCTGGCCATCGGCCTGGTTACCCTCAGCTTTATGCCGGAAGTACGGGTAGACCTCACCGGCCTGCTGTTTGGTGACCTGCTGGCCATGAGCCGCCAGGACCTGCTGTGGATCTACGGCGGCGCGGCGGTGGTGCTGACCCTGCTGGCCGTGCTCTGGCGCGGTTTGCTGATGAGTACCATCCACGAAGAACTGGCGCGGGTGGAAGGTGTTCCGGTGGAGCGCCTGCGGCTGGCACTGATGCTGATGTTCTCGCTGGTGATTGCGATCGCCATGAAGATAGTCGGTGTGCTGCTGATTACCGCCCTGCTGGTGATCCCGGCGGCAACCGCCCGGCGACTGGCGAAAAACCCCGAGCATATGATGGTACTGGCCGTGGTGTTTGGCTTCATTGCGGTTGCCGGCGGGTTAAGTATGTCCTGGTACCTGGACTCCCCCGCCGGCCCGTCGGTGGTGGTTACCGCCTTCCTGAGCTTCCTGCTGGTTTACGGAGCGGCCCGCAAGAACAGCCACTGAGCCACTCGCCGGTCAAAGCGGCTGGAGCCGGTCCATCAGGCGGCCGGTTTCCAGCAGTTCAAGGAACTCGTCACCCAGCCGGTCGCTCTCGGCGATGGCCTTGCGCCAGTCCCGTTCACGACCGTCGTCATCGCCCAGGTATTTCTCGAAATCCTTGCGGTCCGGCAGTTTGCGGTTCGGCAGGCTGTCCAGATACTCCCGGGACGGTGACACCAGCAGCACATCCTGCAGCCGGGTGGCGTCACCACGGCGCCAGGGCAGGGTCTTGTCGAACCAGCCAGGCACCACCTTGTCGGTAAAGTGCGGGTAGAGAATCACCCCGGGCTGCTCGTAGGGCAGGTCCAGGTGGTAATCCAGCAGCCCGCCATCCCGATACACCCCCTCCGGCGCACCCGGAATATTGCGGACACCGGACATCACCAGCGGAATGGAAGCGGAGGCCAGCAACGCCGGCAGCAGGTTTTCCCGGGTCAGCGGTACTTCGTGGCTGGGAAAATCCACCAGTTTAGACACCGGTGCCCGTACCCGGCCATCGTGCAGAATGCCCCGTTCCATATAACGGCCCAGGTGCCGGCGGCTTACCATATTGGCACTGATGGCACTCATCAGCCCCAGGCCTAGCCGGCCCCGGGTGTCGTGCTCCAGAAAACCCCGGCTGCGCACCACCACCACATTCAGGCGGTACCAGGGATGATTGAGCAGGTAGTCCTCACGACCACCCAGCAACTCCTCCAGGAACAGGATGCTCTTGCGGGTCACTTCCGCCGCACTGACGCCCTTGGCAAAGCGCTGGCTGGTGTAAAGCTCCGCCAGCTTTGCCAGCTGGGCCCGGGGGTCATCAGAGGAGGCCACCGCCGCAAAGCGCCAGCTACCGATCGACGAGCCGATCAGCGCCCGTTCCTGTTCCACACGGGGCAGCCAGTCGCCAAAGATGGCTTTATCCAGGCCGCTGAGGCCCAGGGCTTTCGGGCCACCGGCAGCACCGGGAATAACGTGTACGTCTTCCGGCCCCAGCGGCTTTTGCTGCAACCGGTTCAGTGCCCGCCGTCCAACGCGAATGGTCAACGCCGGCTGTTTGATATGTATTGCCGTCATTCTGTTGTTCCTCTGGAAGTGCGGGGAGTTTAACGAACCCGGGCTGCAGCAGCCAAGAAAACCGGCTTTTTCCTTGGCACGCCGGATCTGCGTGCTAGACTCGATCGAAAACCTTCCAAGGAAGCAGGACTGCAGCAGGAGCAAGCGGTGAATCAATCTGCCCCGCCGGGGACGGCAACCACCAACCCTACCCTGGCGGTACTGGGTTTTCGACGGCAGCTGGTGTACCACCTGCATTTCTGGGCCTTTATTGCCGTTGCCCCGCTGGTGATGGTGCAGTGGCAGCACGGCAATTTGTTGCTGTCTGCCCTGCTGGTCTTCTTCTGCGCCAATGCCGCACTGGTTCTGCTGTTTTTGCGGTTTCGCAACACCTACTTTCTGAAAGGCCGGCTGTTCCCCCTGCTGGCTGTCGTCTGCGCCGCCTACTCCACGGCCATCAACGGCCACGCCGGCCTGTACTGGGCCTATCCGGCGGCTATCGCCCTGTTCTTCCTGCTCCCCCTCAAGGAAGCTATCGTCTGCAACGTCATTTTTGTCGCAGTTATGGCGGTGGTGTCGTTCCTGCAGTTCCCCGAGGCGGACTTCTGGCGCATTACCTTTTCACTCGGGCTCAGCTGCCTGTTTGCCATGATCTTTGCCTGGCTGGTGGGGCGTCTGCAGCAGGAACTGACCCGGCTGGCCACCACCGATCCACTGACCGGCTGCCTGAACCGCTCGCAACTGGCCGATGTGCTGAACAGCCAGATCCAGATGCGGGAGCGCTATGAGCGGGTGTCCAGCCTGGTGCTGATCGACCTGGACTATTTCAAGAACATCAACGACCAGTGGGGCCACCTGGCCGGCGACCGGGTACTGAAGGAAATGGCCGGCAGGGTGCGCAAACGGTTGCGACAGAACGACCAGCTGTTCCGCATCGGCGGCGAAGAATTCATGGTTGTGCTGCCGGAAACCCGACAGAAAGACGCCCATACCCTGGCCCAGCAATTACTGACCAGTATCAGCGCCCGGCCATTTCTGGACGACATCCGGGTAACCGCCAGCGCCAGCATTGCCGAAGTCGAACGGGGTGAAACCTGGTCTGTGTGGCTCAACCGCGCCGACCAGGCGCTGTATGAAGCCAAGGCCCGGGGCCGCAACCAGGTGGTGCTGGCGCCAGCCAGCCGACAGCCCCCGATGCCGCCGGAGCGATGGCAGCGGTCACCGGCACCGTTGCAACCGGTCAGCTCAGGGCCCGCTGCTTCCGGAACGCCCGATACGCCGTAAACACATCCCAGGGCTGCTCGAAGTGGGGGTAATGGCCCACATTTCTCAGGGTGACCACATCTGCATCGGTAATCAGTTCCCGGTAACGCCTAACCATACCGGCACCGGACACCGGATCCGCCGTGCCCGAGATCAGCCGCATCGGCTGGCGGGCATTCTGCAGTGCGCCCACCCAGCGGTTACGGTGGCACCGCCGCTCCTCCATAAAGTGAATCAGCTCATGCAGGATGCCGCGACCGTTGTTGTAGGTCAGCAGGTGCCAGAATTCGTCCATTTCCTGCTGGCCCGGAGGGTTGCGGGAGCCAAACAGCCGGCAGAAGTTGCGCTCGAACATGCTGCGGGTCAGGCCCCGGCTGATCAGTCCGCCTAAAGGGCTGCCCAGTACGCGCTGGATTAACAGGGGGTTGTGTACTTCCGGGAAGATGCCGCCATTCAACAGGCACAGGCTGTCGACGGTAAAACCAAGGCCGCCTTCCTGGTCCCGGGCCAGCAGTTCCTGGGCCACGGTGGAACCGTAATCGTGGGCCAGCAGGTGAATGCCGGGCAAGCCGAGGCCTTCCACCCAGCCCTGAATCAGATCCGCCTGGTCTTCAATGCTGTAGCGGTAGTTGCGGGGTTTGTCGGAAAACCCGAAACCCAGCATATCCACGGTCAGCAGGTTGTAGTGCCGGGCCAGCATCGGCCACACCCGGCTCCAGTCCCAGCTGGCGGTCGGAAAACCGTGCAGCAACACCAGCGGCTCGCCCTGGCCGGCCATGCGGCTGAATATAGCGTGGCCGCCGTAGCTGAACCATTTGCCGGCCTGCTGCCAGCCATCCAGGGTCGATATGTCCTGTTTACCGGCGGCGGAAACGCCAGCCCCGGTCGTAAGCTGTTCCATGGCAGATCCCTGACACATTCCAAGCCTGTCACTTTAGATGAAAGCGCCAGCAACGGCCATAGCCCGGCCGGCAGCGCACTGGTCTGTTCCGGCCGGGGTATCGTAAAGCATGGAGATACGACCCGAATTCCCTTAAGCTTTGGCCCTTGTTAGGCACAGACTACCGGAAACCATTATGACTCTACCCCTCGATGACCTGGCCGGTCATTATTACTCCATCCTTGACGGCCTGGGCGAGAACCCCGAACGCGAAGGACTGAAAGACACCCCCATGCGTGCCGCCAAGGCCATGCAGTTCCTGACCCGGGGCTACCAGCAGGACCTTCAGGACCTGGTGAACAACGCCGTGTTCGAATCTGCCATGGACGAAATGGTGGTGGTGCAGGACATCGAGCTGTACAGCATGTGTGAGCACCACATGCTGCCCTTCATCGGCAAGTGCCACATCGCCTACCTGCCCCAGGGCAAGGTGCTGGGCCTGTCCAAGTTCGCCCGCATTGTGGATATGTACGCCCGCCGGCTACAGATCCAGGAAAACCTGACCCGCCAGATTGCCGAAGCCGTGGAAAGCGTCACCGGCGCCAAGGGCGTGGCGGTGGTGATCGAAGCCCAGCACATGTGCATGATGATGCGCGGTGTCGAGAAGCAGAACTCCCGTATGAAGACCTCAATGATGCTGGGGCAGTTCCGCAAATCCCAGGCAACCCGTACCGAGTTTCTGAACCTGATCAGCAGTAACCACTGACAGCACGTACGACAGGAGAACCCATGGCAAACGTAACCGGCGACCACCTGGCCCGTGTCCGCATCAAAAACCTGCTGCTGCGCGCCTACATCGGCATCAAGGATGAAGAGATCAACAACCAGCAGGATGTGGTGATCAACGTTTGCCTGACCTACGATGCCTCCGAGGCCATCGAACAGAACGAGATCTCCGCCGCACTCAATTACCGCACCATCACCAAGCAGATCATCGGCCACGTGGATGGCAACCGGTTTGCCCTGCTGGAGCGGCTGACCCACGAAGTGTTGGCTATTGTGATGGAACACAAGGCGGTAAACTGGGCCAGTGTCGAGATCGACAAGCCCCATGCGCTACGCTATGCGGAGTCGGTTTCTGTTTGCCTTGAAGCCCGTCGTGAAACCCACAAGGAACTCTGAATGTCCCGTAACAGCCCTGAACAGATTCGCGAAATTCTCGAGACCGTCCGCACCATTGCCCTGGTGGGCGCCAGCGAGAAAACCAACCGCCCCTCCCATGAGGTGATGGAAAACCTGCAAGGCCACGGTTACCGGGTGATTCCGGTAAACCCGAGACTGGCCGGCCAGGAAATTCTCGGCGAGACCGTGTATGCCGACCTGGCCTCCTTGCCCGAGCCAGTCGACATGGCAGACCTGTTCCTGGCTCCGGAGCGCACCGATGCGGTGATCGACCAGGCCATCGAACAGAAAATCCCGGTGCTCTGGCTGCAGATTGGCGTGATCAACAAAGACGGTGCTGCCCGGGCGGAAGCCGCAGGGCTTAAAGTGGTCATGGACCGCTGCCCGAAGCAGGAAATTCCGAAACTGGGCATTGCCACACCCGCATCCGGCCGCTGATTCCCGCTCGAATCAAGAGGCCTGTCACAGTTTGGGCGAACAACTGTTACCCGTTTGCCCAGCCTGTCATAACCTAGCCTGCAGCGATTGTATCCGCACCCCCTTCGGGGGGTGATCCGTGGTCCCATAATAATCATAAGATTGGCCGAGCCATGTGGTTGAGAAGTATGCCGGGCAATGACACAGCCTTGAAACCGATCGTGCGTGCTCTGATGAGCCCGGCGTTCCCTGTGCTAATTCTGATGGTATTCCTGGCCGTCGGCTTCTGGCTGCGCAGCGGGCTGATCGAGGAAGACAGCCGTCACGTCCGGATTATCTTCGGCAGTCTGTTCCTGCTCGGGCTGCTCACCAGCCTGACCACGGTGCTGGTCCAGGCCATCCTCCGGCGCAACCAGGCCCTGCTGAAAACCCGTAAAGAGCTGGAGCGGGAGATCGACCAGCGCAAAGCCGTGCAGAAAGACCTGGAACGGCTGGAATCCACCGACACCCTCACCGGCCTGGCCAACCGCCGCTTCTTTATGGAAGACCTGGCCCATACCCTCGGCATTGCCGACCGGCAGATGCGCCAGGCAGCGCTGATCCTGCTCGACCTTGACCGCTTCCAGATGCTCAACGATACCCTCGGCCACCAGTTTGGCGACGAACTGCTGATTAGCGTGTCGGAACGGCTGAACCGCCTCAGCGACGAGCTGGTACTGGTGGCCTATTCCGGCGGTGACGAGTTTATGGTGTGCCAGCAACAGGTCGACGATATCGATGATGTCATTCATCTGCTGGGGCAAATCAGCCAGTGCTTCCAGGAGCCGTTCGAGGTTCAGGGCGAGCGCCACAGCATTACCGCCACCATGGGCGTGGCCTTGTATCCCCAGAGCGGCCTGGATGCCGACACCCTGCTGCGCAACGCCGACATTGCCCTTTACCGGGCCAAGGAGCAGGGCCGCAACACCTATCAGTTCTATATGGAAGGCATGCAGGACCGGGAGGTGATGCGGCTGGAACTGGACAAGGATCTGAGCCAGGCCCTGGCCAATGACGAATTCGTTCTGTACTACCAGCCCCAGCTCGACCTGGACACCAACGAGGTGACCAGCGTCGAGGCGCTGATTCGCTGGCAGCACCCGCGCCGGGGCTTGCTGGCACCCTGTGAGTTCATTCCCCTGGCGGAGGAAAGCGGCCGTATTACCGAGATCGGCCGCTGGGTGGTACTGGCCGCCTGCCGCCAGCTGGCGCGCTGGAAAGGCACTCCCTGCGAGAACCTCCGGATTGCCGTCAACCTGTCCGGCCGGGAGCTGGACGATGAGTCCCTGGTGGCCCATATCCGGGACACACTGCTGGCCGAGCAGGTGGATCCGGCCATGCTGGAGGTAGAGCTGACCGAGGAGATTTTCATCCAGAATATCGAGCACAACCTCAATCAGCTGCGCCAGTTGCACGAGCTGGGTGTGCACCTGGCCATTGATGATTTCGGGGTGGGCTATTCGTCGCTGGGCTACCTGCGGGATTTCCCGGTGGATATGCTGAAGATTGACCGGTCGTTTATCACCGAGGTGACCAGCCGCCACGATGATGCGGTGATTACCCGGGCGGTGATCAACCTGGCCCACAACCTGGGCATCCGGGTGGTGGCCGAGGGTGTGGAGACCCGGGACCAGCTGAATTTCCTGCGCCGGCACCACTGCAACTTGGCCCAGGGTTTCCTGATCAATCATCCGGTGCCGCCGGAGGAGCTGGAGAGTTCCATCATGGTGGAAGCACCATTCGCCCGTGAGCCGGCCATTTCCCGATTGTAATTGCCTGCCGCTGGCTGCAAACTTCCGGTAAATTCTTTTCGGGTGGTTGTTATGTCTGCCAGGTATCTGACTCCGGAGCAGGATGCGAAGCTTCGCCGCTGGGAGCAGTGGAATCGTAATTATTTTGTCTTCGCGTTTGTGGTGTTGATTGTGGTGCTGGTGTTCAGCAGTCAGCTGGGGATTTCTTCCGGCGATGACTGGGGTTCTCTGGGGGTGTTGCTGGCGTTGCTGGTGGCGCCGATTGTTGTGCTTCAACTTCGGCTTCGGTGTCCGGCCTGTGGCGAGAAGATCGGCTGGCAGGCGAAGCTGATGGCGCCGGATCAGTGCAAGTCTTGTGGTGTGTTTCTTCGCTCTAAGAACTCCTCTTCCTGATTTCCTTTTCTGAAACCTTTGACCTGTGAGTTGGTCACAGGTTTTAGTCTATCCTTCAACCTAGCGAGTTTGCCGTGCTGGCACGGGGGTAGCCCTTCCGAAAACCGCTGCCAGTACATCCATGTACGCTTGTCTCCGCCATCCATGGCTACGAACATTTTCGGAAGGGCTACCCCCGCACCAGCACTCCGCTGACTTGATTCGTGGATTCAACACCCTGCTTCCTGAACGCTGGACGTTGCTTATGAAAGTCAAAGAAATCGCCACCGCCGCCGGGGTTAACCCGGATACCGTCCGGTTCTATACCCGGGAAGGTCTGCTGCGCCCGGTGCGGAATCCGGATAACAACTACCAGCTTTATGATGCCGAGGATCTGCGGCGGTTGCGGTTTGCCCGGAAGGCGCGGCAGCTGGGTTTTTCGTTGCCGGAGATCCGGCAGATTCTGGAGCAGGCGGATGACCATCATTCACCCTGCCCCATGGTGCGGGATGTGTTTACGCAGCGGCTGGCGGAGGTTGAGCGGGAGATTGCGGAGTTGCAGTTGTTGCGCAAGCGGATGGTGTCAGCACTTTCGGCATGGCAGGAGATGCCGGATGGGACGCCGGACGGGCATACGATTTGTCGGTTGATCGAGCATTGGGATGATCCTTCTGCCGGGTCTTGCTGTGGGAGTAGTGAGTGATGAGTGAAGCACCGGTTCTTAGAACCGCTCTGTCGATTTCCGGGGCGTCTTGTCAGGGGTGTGCGAAGAAGATTCGTAATGCCCTGGAGCCGCTGGCCGGTAGTACCGAGTTGGTTGAGGTGAATCTCGAGGCGCAGACGGTGGCCCTGCCTGAGGATGTGGATGTGGCCGAGGCGGCGCGGATTGTGACGGAGACCGGGTATCCGGCAGAGCCATTGCCTGAGCCGGAGGCGGAGTCCGGCAGCTGTTGTGCGTCGAAGAAAGCCACGTCCTGCTGTAGCAGCAAGGCGCAGGAAGAAACCCACAAGCCGGATCAGCCAGCAGCGGTGGCGGCGACCGATGCGGACGCCGGCGCCGATGGCGATGCGGTGGTGTTGGCGGTGACCGGGGCGACCTGTGCGTCTTGTGTGAATTCTATCGAGAAAGCCCTGATGTCGGTGCCCGGGGTAACCCATGCCCATATGAACCTGGCGGACAATACCGCCACCGCCAACGGAGATGCGGATTCGCAGGCGCTGGTTAATGCTGTGGAGAGTGCCGGCTATGGCGCCCGGGTGATTGAGGACCCGGATGCGGCAGACGATCGCAAGCAGGAAGAGGACAAGAAGCAGTACAAGGTGCTGCTGGTGAAGATGGCCATCAGTCTGGGGCTGGGCCTTGGGCTGATGATCTGGGGCATGGGCTTCGGGTCGA
The DNA here is from genome assembly GCF_000475255.1 of Marinobacter sp. ES-1. Classification (NCBI taxonomy): domain Bacteria; kingdom Pseudomonadati; phylum Pseudomonadota; class Gammaproteobacteria; order Pseudomonadales; family Marinobacteraceae; genus Marinobacter; species Marinobacter sp. ES-1. The sequence continues at coordinate 11,395 of NZ_AXBV01000090.1, read as the reverse complement.
TGATGGTGACCGAGGCCAATCAGCTTACCTGGATCAATCTGGGTATTCTCACCCTGGGGGTGATGGTTGCCACTGGCGGGCATTTCTATACCGGGGCCTGGAAGGCGTTCAAACACCATAACGCCAATATGGACACGCTGATTGCCCTGGGTACCGGTACCGCCTGGCTGTATTCGATGGTGGTGGCCAGTGTGCCGGAGGCGCTGCCGGAGATGGCGCGGCATGTGTATTTTGAGGCCTCGGCGATGATTATCGGCCTGATCAACCTGGGCCAGGCGCTGGAGCTGCGGGCCAAGGGCAAGACCTCGGAGGCGGTGCGCCGGCTGCTGGATTTGCGGGCAAAGACGGCCCGGGTGATCCGCGATGGCCAGGAGCAGGACATTCCGGTGGAAGACGTGCAGAAAGGCGATCACATCCGGGTGCGTCCGGGCGAGAAGCTACCGGTAGACGGGGTGATTGCCGAGGGCTCCACCCGTATCGATGAAAGCATGCTGACCGGTGAGCCCATGCCGGTGAGCAAGGGCGAAGGCGATGAGGTCTCCGCCGGTACCCTGAACACCCACGGCTCCATTATCTATGAAGCCACCCGGGTAGGCAGCGAGACCGCGCTGGCGCAGATCATCAAGCTGGTGAAGAAGGCCCAGGGCTCGAAGCCTGCCATTGGCCGGCTGGCGGACAGGATTTCTTCCGTGTTTGTGCCTTCGGTGATGCTGATTGCCGTGGTATCGGCGCTGGTATGGTACAACGTCGGGCCGGAGCCGGCGGTGGTGCATATGATGGTGGCTGCCACCACGGTGCTGATCATCGCCTGCCCCTGTGCGTTAGGCCTGGCCACGCCCATGTCGGTGATGGTGGGGGTCGGCAAGGCCGCGGAATACGGCGCGCTGATTCGCCAGGGCGATGCCCTGCAGACCGCCGGCAAGATTGACCTGGTGATTCTGGACAAGACCGGCACCATCACCGAAGGCCATCCGGCGGTGACCCGGGTGCATGCGGTTGATGGCGATGAAAACCGGTTGCTGGCGCTGGCCGCCGGACTGGAGCAGCATTCCGAGCACCCTTTAGCGGAGGCGATTCTGGCGCGTGCCAAAGAAGATGAGGTCTCCGTGGAAGCCGTCACCGGCTTTGAAGCGTTGAACGGTAAAGGTGTTCAAGGTGAATTTAACGGCGAAACAGTGCGCCTGGGTAACCGGCGCTGGCTGGAAGCCGAAGGGCTGGCTGTGGACGCTCTGGAAGACGCCGCCCAAACCATTACCCAGGAAGCCGGCACGCCGCTGTTCCTGGCAGTGGGCCAGCAAGTGTTGGGGGTCATCGGCGTGGCCGATGCTATCAAACCGGATTCCGAAGCCGCTATCCGGCGACTGCACGACGCCGGTATCAAGGTGATGATGGTGACCGGTGATGTCGACGCCACCGCCAAGGCCATTGCCGCCAAGGCCGGCATCGATGACTACCGGGCCGAGGTGCTGCCCGAGGACAAGGCCGAGGTAGTGAGCGAAATGCGAGGCAAAGGCTACACCGTGGCCATGGTCGGCGATGGCATCAACGATGCCCCGGCACTGGCGGCGGCCGATGTCGGCTTTGCCATCGGCACCGGTACCGATGTAGCCATTGAAAGCGCATCGATCACCCTGATGCGCGGCTCCCTGCACGGGGTACCGGACGCTATCGAGATCTCCCGGGCGACGGTGAAGAACATTCACCAGAACCTGTTCGGCGCCTTCATCTATAACTCCTTGGGTATTCCGGTGGCTGCGGGCCTGCTCTACCCTGTCTGGGGCATCCTGATGAGTCCGATCCTGGCCGGCGCCGCCATGTCACTGTCGTCGGTCACCGTGGTGACCAACGCCAACCGGCTGCGGTTGTTCAAGACCAGCCACAAACCGGCACACTCGTCTGAAAAAAGGGAGCAGAACTGATGGCAGCGTTTCTGGTCAATGCCACAGGAGTCGCCCTGATGGCCGCCATTGTCTGGTGGTTCTGGCTGCCCGGCTCTGGCAGAAAATCTGGCAATAACTAAGAACACCAACACTGAGGTAACCGCCATGAAAAAACACACCCTGGCCCTTGGCCTGATTGCTGCAATGGGTTTTTCCACAACCGCCCTGGCTGGCGGTGCCGCCCAGAGCATCCATGTATACAAATCGCCCACCTGTGGCTGCTGCGGCGACTGGATCGACCATCTGGAAGAGAACGGCTTCGAGGTAACCGCCACCAACAGTAACGACATGGGCAAGATCAAGGCCGAAGCCGGGCTGATTCCGGGCCTGGGCAGTTGCCACACCGCCTTTGTGGACGGCTATGTGATTGAAGGCCATGTACCGGCAGACGATATCAAGCGCCTGCTTGCCGAGGCACCCAAAGCTACCGGCCTGAGCGTGCCCGGCATGCCGGCAGGCTCTCCGGGTATGGAAATGGGCGACCGGAAAGATCACTACAAGGTGATTCTGTTCAATGAACAGGGCCAGACCCGGATCTTTAATCAACACAACTGATGGTTCGCCCTTCGGGGCTGTGTCGGGCGCAGGTTGCACACCTGCGCCCGAAATCTGCCTATTTTTTCTACACGACAGCCCCGCACTGTTCTATGATGGAACATGGATTCAGAACAATACTGGCAAGGAAACATTTGAGCCTCAAAACCCGCATTCTCGGGCTGGCTGCGCTGTTAATCGTCGCGGCAGGTACCGCTTCCTGGCTGGCCTACCGGGCGTTATCGGAAGACATTATTGAGCGCTGGGGCCAGCAGGTGGCCGAGATCCAGGTGCGCTACGACAGCGCCCGGCTGCTGCAGTCCCTGGAACGGGAAATCGGGCTGGCCCGGCAGATGGCCAGTTCCTCGGCCCTGATTCAGTGGGCCCGGTCACCGGAAGACCCGAAACTGAAAGCCCAGGCCATCCGTCAGATGGAGAGCTTCCGCAGCAACTTCCGCGATAACAGCTACTTTGTGGCGCTGCGTGGTAACGGCCATTACTACTACAACAACGCTGACAACGACTACGCCGGCAACCAGTATCGTTATACCCTGAATCCGGACAAGCCCGACGACACCTGGTTTTTCCAGCTGATCGAGGAAGGCCGGGATTTTCACCTGAACGTCAATCCCGACACCGAGCTGGGCGTTACCAAGCTCTGGATCGATGCACTCATGCGTGACGAAGACAACAACATCGTCGGCATGGTCGGCACCGGCCTGAACCTGGACGACTTTCTGCAAGACATAGTCAATATCGGCCAGGAAGGCATCACCACCCTGTTCGTGGACTACAACGGTGCCATCCAGCTCTACCGGGATCGCAACTACATCGACTTTGCCACCATCATCAAACCGGAAGGCCAGAAGAACACCGTAGACCTGCTGTTCGAAGACCCCCAGGACAAACAGCAAATTCTCGGCATGCTGCAGCTTCTAAAACAGCGCAATGGCGAATACGGCGCGGTAGAAAGCGGATTCGTTACGGTGGACGGTCGCAAACACCTCGCCGGCGTAGCCTTTTTGCCCGCCATCGGCTGGTTCGAGATTACCCTGCTCGACCTGGATGCGCTGATTCCCCGAAGCTATCTCTGGCCGCTGATATCGGTGTTCCTGGTCAGCCTTCTGGTGACACTGGTGCTGTTCCACCTGATCATCCAGTCCCGTATCCTGCGGCCGGTGGTCAGCCTTGAGGAAGCCGTGCACCGGTTAGGGGACGGCCGCTTTGACCTGCCCTACCTGCCCAAGCCAGACAACGAGATTGGCCGCCTGGTAGACCATTTCGAGAAGATGTCCCATTCCCTGCGGGATACCACCCGCGATCTTGAGCAGAAGGTGGCGCAACGCACCGAGGAACTGCAGCGCCTGGCCCGGGTTGATGCCCTGACCGGCCTGAAAAACCGCCGGGGGCTCGACGAAGCCATGAATGAGGAGATTCAACGCGCTGAGAGGGAGCAAAAAGGCTTCGGCTTGCTATGGCTGGACATTGATCACTTCAAGGCCATCAACGACAGCCAGGGCCACCAGGCCGGTGACCAGATCCTGTGTCGGGTTGCACTCTGGCTGAAAGCAGCTGTTCGGCCTTATGACCACCCCGGGCGCTGGGGCGGTGACGAGTTCGTGGTACTGTTGTCACCGTGCGATGCCACCACACTGGAGCAGATTGCCTGCCGTATTCGCGCCGGTGTCGAGCGGGAAAGCAAGCGTAGCGGAACACCGGTTACCATCAGCGTGGGCGGCTATTACTGCCAGCCTGGTGAAGATTTCGATACCCTGCTGCGCACTGCCGACCGGGCCCTGTACGAAGCCAAGAAAAAAGGCCGGAACCGGGTCTGCATCCTCTCGCCGACGGGCGAAGCCTTTCATCCGGCCTGACAGATCTGACTCCCTCTGGCAGAACCGTTATACTCCGCTGCATCACACATTTTTAGCCAGGTTATTTCTCCATGCTCAATGCCGACGCTCTCAATCAGTTGCGCCAGCTGAAAACCGATATCAAGCAGAACAAGGTGGTCTTCCCGGGTACCGTCAAGCCCACCAACGGGCGCTTCGGCTTTGTGGCCCTGGACGAAGGGCGGGACGTGTTCCTGCCGCCCGAGGAAATGCAGAAGGTGCTGCCCGGCGACCGGGTAAACGTTACCGAACAGGAAGTGGAAAAGGGCAAAACCCAGGGCGTGGTGGACGAGCTTCTGGAATCGCACCTGACCACCTTCGTGGGCCGTTACCTGATCAAGGGCAAGGGCCACTTTGTGGCGCCGGAAACCCCGGGCATCAACCGCTGGATCTTCATTCCGCCGAAAGAGCGCATGAACGCCCAGCCGGACGACTTCATCTACTGCCAGGTTCATCGCCACCCGTTCAAGGACGGCAAGGGCCAGGCCAAGGTACTTCGGGTTATCGGCAAAGCCGGTGAGCCGGGCATCGAACGGGCCTTCACCCTGGCCAACTTCGACCTGGCCGACGCCTGGCCGGACGAAGTGCAGAAGCAGGCCGATGCCCTGGGCGAAGAGTCTGTTTCCGCCCATACCGATGGCCGCGAAGACCGCACCGCACAGCCCTATGTCACCATCGACAGCCCGGGCACCCAGGACATGGACGATGCCCTGATGGCCACACCCAACGCCACCGGCTGGACTCTGTCCATTGCCATTGCCGACCCGACGGCGATGATTGAACCGGGCAGCCCGGCCGAGGAAGAAGCCTTCAACCGGGCCACGGCAATCTACTTCCCGGGCGAGCCGCTGCCCATGCTGCCAGACACCATCAGCACCCGCCTGTGCTCACTGATGCCGGATGTACCCCGGCTGGCGCTGGTGTGCGACCTGCAGGTGAACAACGATGGCAGCCTGGGTGACTACAGCTTTCACCAGGCCACGATCTGCTCCAAGGGTAAGCTCAGCTACGAGCTTGTCTCGCACCTGATTGAAGGCCGGGAAGACGACGATATCAAGGCTCTGCCAGACGCCGTGGCCAACAGCCTGGACCAGCTGCACCAGGCCGCCACCGCCCTGCGTAAATGGCGCGCCGAACACGCACTGCTGAGCAACGACCGGCCGGAATTCCGCCTGCGGCTGGACGAGAACAAGCGCATCCGGCTGATCGAGCCTGCGGTCCAGAACGAAGCACACCGGCTGGTGGAAGAGTGCATGGTGGCGGCCAACCGCTGCGCCGCTGACTTCCTGAACCAGCAGGGGCAAGGGCTGTTTATCCAGCACCCGGGCCTGCGGGACGATCGGGCCGACAACATCCGCAAGCTGCTGGAAGGCTACGCGCCGCACCTGGCTGAGCACGATGCCAGCACCGCCGAGGGCTTCAAGGCCCTGATGAAACACACCGAGCAACTGGAAGCGGAAGTACCGGTTAAATCCATTCTGTCCCGCCAGCTGGCCCGGGCGGAGCTGGGTTTTGAAGCCGCGCCCCACCAGGGTATGGGGCTGGCCGCCTACACCACCTTTACCTCACCGCTGCGCAAGTTCTCGGATTTCTATGTACACCGGTTGATCAAGGCCGCGCTCTGGGATTGCCCCATCAAGGCCCTGAACAGCCAGCAGCTGGAAGCCCTGCAGAGCACCCAGTTCCGGGCCCGCCAGGCCGCCAATACCCTGGAAACCTGGCTGAAGGCCGACTACGCCAAGACCCTGCCAGAAGACCCTATGGAGGGCACCATCAGCCGCACCATGCCCTCCGGTTTCTTTGTGCGGCTGGATTGCAACGGCCTGGAAGGGTTTGTCAGCTGCAAGGACCTGGACGGCAAGTTCAGCTTTGACCCGGTCACCCTGCGCCTGGTGCACAACAAGAACGGCCGTATCTTCCAGCTGGAACAGCGGGTAACCGTGAGCTTTACCGGGGTGGACGACGAGCGCCGGCAGATCAACTTCAAGCTGCTGAACGCAGAAGAAATCCCCACCGGTACAGACAAAGAGGGCGGCTGACGCCGCCCTCGTACTTACTTCTCCAGCATTCTGGACAGGCGCTCATCCTTGGCGCGCCAGAGTTCGCCCAGCCAGTCTTTCATATTCCGGCGATGCTCGGCATCGCTGGAATAGTCCCGCCCTTTCAGGTGCTCGGGAATGCTCCGGGTACTGATATCCAGCTGGATCTCCGGCACCCGGCCACACAGGAAGTCCCAGAAGGTGGGCGCTCCGGCCGGATAGGCGATGGTGACATCCACCAGCGTGTCGATGGAATCGCCCATGGCATCCAGCACAAACGCCGCTCCGCCGGCCTTCGGCACCAGCAGGTGCTGGTAGGGTGATTTCTGTTTATCGTGCTTGGCCTGAGTAAAGCGCGTGCCTTCAACAAAGTTCATCACGCTGACCGGGGTATAACGGAACTTCTCGCAGGCCTTGCGGGTAGCAATCAGGTCGTCACCGCGCTTTTCCGGATGCTTGATCAGGTACTCCCGGCTGTAGCGCTTCATGAACGGGAAGTCCAGGCCCCACCAGGCCAAGCCGATCACCGGCACCCAGATCAGCTGCTGTTTGAGAAAGAACTTCAAAAACGGCGCCTTGCGGTTGAATACCCGCTGCATGGCCAGGATATCCACCCAGCTCTGATGATTGCTCAGCACCAGATACCAGCTTTCACGCTTGAGGTTTTCCGCCCCGGTCACCTGCCAGCGGGTACCCTGGGTCAGTTTCATCCAGCCGGTATTGCAGGCCACCCAGGATTCCGACACCCAGATAATGGCCTTGGTGCACAGCACCCGGAAGCCCTTGTGGGGCACGATCAGCTTCAGGATGGCGGGAATGTACAGCAGCAGGCACCAGAACAGGGTGTTGATGCCCAGCAGTATGGAATTGAGAATGCCGATCAGGGGCGCAGGCAGAAAGCTCAGCATGGTAATCCTGTTATAGGTTATTGGTTCCGAAGGCCTGCATCATAGCAATCGCCGGGGCACTTGGGCAGTGGCCCGAAGTGACCATTGTGCCGGTCATCTGTGACGGATTTGCCATGGTGCCGGCACCACTGCCGCCCTATCCTTACCCCATTCCCTGAACAGCAGTCGATGATGGAAGGCCCATGCCCAGTGTTCTGAAAACGGTCCGCAATACCGCCTCCGGTCTCACCCGGCAGGGTGCACTCTACGCCGGCAATGCCTTTGACCGGGTATTCCGCGCCGCCAGCCTGGTACAGGCCGGGCAAACCCCGTTCAAAACCCTGCACAGCGACGGCCTGGTGAGCCTGCGTTATTACCCGCCGCTGCAGGAGGACTTCATCGAGCTGGACGGCATGGTGATTCCGGTAGAACGGAAAACCCACCGCACCCCGATTGTGATCATCCCGCCCCTGGCGGTGAACATGCTGATCTACGATTTGTTCCCCCAGCGCAGCCTGGTGCGGTTCCTGCGGGCCAAGGGCTTCGAGGTGTACCTGATTGACTGGGGCATCCCGAAACGGGAGCACACCCACTACAACATGCACACCTATGTGGCGGAGTTGCTGCCGGCCTACCTGAACCGGGTGCGCGAGCACAGTGGCGAGCAGGAGTTGTCGCTGCATGGCTGGAGCATGGGCGGCATGTTTACCCTGTTCTATTCCGCTTTAAGCAAAGACCAACATATCCGCAACGCCATCGTGCTGGGCCTGCCCATCGACAGCCATGCTTCGGGCGCCATTGGCTGGATGTACCAGCGCATTGCCGATGTGGCGGAGGTGGTGCGCAAGCGTACCGGTTTCAAGCTGCATGACCTGAAACCCCACTGGTTCTACACCCCTGGCTGGGCCAATACCATCGGCTTCAAGCTGACCAATCCGGTAGGCAGTGTGATGGGTTACTGGGAGCTGCTGGTGCGCCTGGGTGACCGGGAGTTTGTGACTAACCATGCCACGACGTCGGCTTTCCTGGACCGGATGGTGGCCTACCCGGGCGGGGTGATTCAGGACACGGTGGTGCGGGTGTGGATTGATAACCAGCTGGCGAAGGGGCAAATTCAGATTGGTGAGGATTTTGCGCGGCTGGAGAATGTGAATGCCAACTTACTGGCGATTGCCGGCCAGGAGGATACGTTGGCGACGCCGGGGGCGGCAAAGCGGGTGATGGACCATGTCAGCTCTGCGGACAAGACGTTCCGGGTGGCACCGGGTGGGCATATGGGGATCCTGGCTGGGAGCAAGGCGCCGCGGGCTTCGTGGTTGGAGCTTGCGGAGTGGCTTGCTGTTCGGTCTGACTGAGGCTTTTGGCTTTTGGTGATGGCCGGCAGGTAGCAGGGGGTAGGCCTTCCAAAAACCGCTCCTTGCGGCACATCCTTGTGGCGCTTCTGCTCCGCCATCCATGGCTCCGCACATTTTTGGAAAGTCTCCCCCCTGCTACCTGCCTCCGCTGACATCTTTAGAGCCTTCCTGCTCTTCTTACTACCTATGGTTCTGGTCTTGCAACGATGACTTGGGGGCTTTCCTGCCCTACACTTCCATCCATGAAATCCATTGATATATTGAACCTAGACTTGCGGTCTCTGGTGACCTTTCTGGCTGTGCTGGACGAGGGGAGTGTTTCCCGGGCGGCGGTTCGGCTTGGGGTCAGTCAGTCGGCGGTGAGTCATACCCTGGACCGGCTTCGGCAGGCGTTCGGGGATCCGCTGTTTGTGAAGTCCGGGCGGGGGATTGTGCCTACGGACTATGCCTTGCGCACCGGGCCTCATATCCGGCAGTTGCTGGACGATGTGCGCACGCTGCCTTCCGGGCCGCCGTTTGATCCGGCGACGGCGGAGTTTACGTTTACCGTTGCCGCCAACGACTATCAGCGGGATTTGTTGCTGCCGGGGTTGGCCGGGATTCTGCGGGAGCAGGCGCCGGGGATTCATTTGCAGGTGATTCCCTCCGGCATTCCCAATGCCGATCTGCTGCGCAAGGACGCCTGCGACCTGGTAATCAGTCCGTTCGCGCCGGAGGCCACAGACATCATGCAGCGCGGGCTGATGGCGGACCGGATGGTGGTGTTTTACGACCAGAACGAACGACAAGCGCCGGCGGATCTGAAGGAGTACATGGCCGCGGACCACATCACCGTGCTGTTCGCCACCGGCGAAAAGCCAGGGCTCGACAGCACCATGGAAGCCCGCGGCATGAACCGGCACAGCGCGGTGACGGTGTCCAACTTCTCCGGGCTACCGGCGTTCCTCAAAGGCACCACCCTCCTGGCCTCCGCCCCCGAACGCATGAGCAACGGCCTGATGCGGGACTTCGAGTACGTGCCGCTGCCGTTCCAGTACAACCCGTTTACCCTGCTCATGCTCTGGCACCGCCGCCACCAGACCGACCCCGCTCACCGCTGGGTTCGTAACCAGGTGAATTCGGTGGCCGCCACCATGAATGGCTTGCACGCTTAATTAATCGATTTCATTCATATATTGCATGAAAGCTCAGGCCATTATTTTTCCCGACTGATCGCCCTAGACTTCCGCTTCACATGTCGCTTGTCAGGTTGGGGGACGGCTTTCCAAAACCTTGCGTAGCCAGGGATGGCGGAGCAGAGCGTACAGGGATGTATTCACAGCGTGTTTTGGAAAGCCGTCCCCCAACCTGACACTCCACCGAAATCAGGAATAAATGTGCTCGCACTAACAAGTATCTGGACAACCATTCTGCTGGCGGCTGCCGTGGCTCTCGCGCCCATGGCGATTGATATGTATCTGCCGGCACTGCCCCAGATCGGAGCCGATTTCAGCGCCGGCACCGATCAGGTCCAGCTTACCCTGAGCATTTACCTGATTGGCTTTGCCCTCGCCCAGCTCGTCTGCGGTCCACTGGCCGACCGCTTTGGCCGCAAGCCTGTGATGATCGGCGGCATGCTGCTGTTCGCCCTCGCCAGTATCGGCTGCGCCCTGGCCAGCAACATCGAAACCCTGCAACTGTTCCGTTTCCTCCAAGCCCTCGGCGGCTCCGCCGGCCCGGTACTGGCACGCGCCATCGTGCGGGACGTTTACACTCCCAGAGACGCCACAAAAATCCTCGCCCTGCTCGCCGGCATGATGGCCCTGGCGCCGGCCATCGCGCCGACGCTCGGGGGCTTTATCGTTGCCTTTATGGACTGGCACTGGATCTTCATCGTCATGGCCGCCTACGCCCTGGTTATGGTTGCCGTCATTGCCTTTGGCATCCCGGAACCCCTGCGCCCCGAACACCGCCAACCGTTCCGCCTGTGCAGCCTGCTGCGTAACTACCGCCGCATCGGCACCGACATGACCTTTATCGGCTATACCCTAACCAGCGCTGCTATATACGGCGGCCTGTTCGCCTTCCTGTCCGGCTCCGCCTTCGTGCTGATCGACGTACTCGGCGTAGCACCGGAACACTTCGGCCTGTACACCGCCATCACTGCCGGTGGCTACCTGCTTGGCAACATGGCCTCCATCCGCCTGGCCAGCCGTTTCCAGCCGGACCAGATCCTGCTCTACGGCCTGATCATCACCGTCGGCTCCGGAGCCACCATGGCCCTGCTGGCTTACCAGCAGGTATACAGTCCATGGGCCGTCATCCTGCCCCAGGCCGTGTTCATGGCCGGAACCGGCATGGTGCTGCCTCAAACCATGGCCGGCGCCCTGGCTAACCACCCTACAATGGCCGGCTCCGCCTCGGCCCTGCTCGGCTTCACCCAGATGACCAGCGCCGCCGGAGCCGGTGCCATGGTAGGCGTACTGCACGACGGCACGCCCTTGGTCATGGCCACACTCATCGCCGGCTTCGCCGCCCTCGGCTTACTCGGCTACCTGCTGATGGTGCAACGTTACCCCGCACAGAGCTTTGAAGCCCAAGCTGCTGCAGAGTAGTTATTGAAAGCGTTCCCGGAATAATGTGGCTTGGTTGGGGGACGGCGTTTCGAAAATTTGCGGAGCCATGGATGGCGGAGCAGAAGCGCCACATGGATGTGCCGCAAGGAGCGGTTTTCGGAACACCGACCCACACCTGCGACAACACCCAACC
>NZ_AXBV01000089.1:0-1279 GCF_000475255.1 Marinobacter sp. ES-1 | reverse complement strand
CAAATTTCGGGGTCCACTTCAAAATTTATGAATTTCTATCCGTTTCAGGATATTGAGACCATTTCGCCGCGGCCGATGTTGTTCATCACTGGCGAGGATGCGCATTCCATTGAGTTTAGTGAAGACGCATACCGTCTTGCCGCTGAACCTAAAGAACTGGTGATCGTCCCGGGAGCCGGGCACGTGGACTTGTACGACCGTGTCGAACTGATTCCGTTTGATAGGTTGGAAGCCTTCTTTCAGAGCAATCTGAGCCGGTAGCCCGACTACAGTTCAACCAGGTTCAATTCAGATTTCGATTAAAACGAAAAGGAAACAGACAATGACAGGCAATATCGCAGGCAAAGTTATCGTAATTACTGGTGCCAGCAGCGGAATAGGTGAGGCGGCCGCTCGTCACCTTGCCAGGAGCGGGGGCAGTGTGGTTCTCGGCGCCCGCCGAAAAGAGCGTATGGAAACGTTGGTCAAGGAGCTTACCGATGCAGGGCACAAAGCGACGGCGGTATCGGTAGATGTCACCGACAAGGATCAGGTTAAACAGCTGGTGGATACGGCGGTAAAAACCTACGGTCGTATCGATGTGCTCATCAATAACGCCGGCGTGATGCCACTGTCGACCCTCGAAAGCCTGAAGATCGACGAGTGGGATCAGATGATCGACGTGAACCTCAAAGGGGTTCTTTACGGTATTGCCGCAGCGATTCCGTACATGAAGGAGCAGAAGTCCGGACACATTATCAACACGGCTTCGGTCGCCGGCCAGTTGGTGTTTCCCTCCTCAGCCGTTTACTCGGCGACCAAGTTTGCCGTTCGGGCCCTGTCTGAAGGCCTGCGCCAAGAAGTTAAGCCCCACAATATCCGCACTACGATTGTCTCCCCGGGCGCGGTGAAGACTGAATTATTGGACCATATCAGCGATCAGGATATTCAGTCCGCTAACAGAGAATATGTCGGCAAGGTAGGTGTTCCAGCAGAGACTTATGCGCGGATGGTGGCCTTCGCCATCAATGAGCCGGATGATGTGGATGTTAATGAAATCACTTTCCGGCCGACGGCTCAGGAGCTGTGATTCGGGGTTTTTATGTATCCCTGCTCGGCATCGTGACGCTGGTAAATGGAAGTAGTGATTCTGTAAACACCCCTGTTTTAGTTGCACCACTGATTAGAGCTTTCCGCCCGTTGCTGTTAGCCAAATATTTCCGGGGTGAGAGGTCTCCCAATTACTAAGGAGTTCAAAAGTAAGCGAACATGATGTATAATACTAAGGAGTTCAAAAGTA
>NZ_AXBV01000088.1:0-3669 GCF_000475255.1 Marinobacter sp. ES-1 | reverse complement strand
CGGGCGCGTGGATTGAAACACACCAGGGCGCCTCAATGTCTGAGCACTCGATGGTCGCGCCCCTCGCGGGCGCGTGGATTGAAACACGTCTTCGTGTGCGCTCAGGGCGTGGTACCGGTAGTCGCGCCCCTCGCGGGCGCGTGGATTGAAACCGCAGTATCGGTATGCAGAGCCGGCCCGGATAATGGTCGCGCCCCTCGCGGGCGCGTGGATTGAAACTGAGACTTCTTCGCCGGCATCCTCTCCGGCGTCAAGTCGCGCCCCTCGCGGGCGCGTGGATTGAAACAGTTTTTTTGGCTTTGGATTTCTTGCGGTGCTGAAGTCGCGCCCCTCGCGGGCGCGTGGATTGAAACAGGAGATACGCGACGAGATTTCAGAGCGCAGCCTGTCGCGCCCCTCGCGGGCGCGTGGATTGAAACTTGCCCCGCGCTTGGTCGGCTTGCGCCTCTTTGAGTCGCGCCCCTCGCGGGCGCGTGGATTGAAACCGGTTGTACAGGTGGCGCCATGGGCGGTTGTCGTGTCGCGCCCCTCGCGGGCGCGTGGATTGAAACAGAAGTCGGGCTGCTGACCAAGGAAATGAACCGTCAGGTCGCGCCCCTCGCGGGCGCGTGGATTGAAACTACGATCAGTACGACCGCAACCCGCTGGCCTACGCCGGTCGCGCCCCTCGCGGGCGCGTGGATTGAAACGACGAGATCCCCCGCCAGGAGATTGCTTCCAACGTGTCGCGCCCCTCGCGGGCGCGTGGATTGAAACTTCGACAATACGCTGTGCTTCTGTGAACCGTACTTGTCGCGCCCCTCGCGGGCGCGTGGATTGAAACACTAAACCTGATCACGAAAAACGAAGTGCTGCAGTGTCGCGCCCCTCGCGGGCGCGTGGATTGAAACGCTCAGGATCGTGTCGTTGTCTGCCGGGTGTACCGGTCGCGCCCCTCGCGGGCGCGTGGATTGAAACTTCTGTCGGCAACCGCTCGCTGCACTTAATCCACCGTCGCGCCCCTCGCGGGCGCGTGGATTGAAACAGCTTCAGCCCAATCCCTCAAATGTTCCAGCCAGGTCGCGCCCCTCGCGGGCGCGTGGATTGAAACTGATTGAAGACTGCGTTGCCGGCCTGATGGATGAGGTCGCGCCCCTCGCGGGCGCGTGGATTGAAACAGACTTGAACCCGCCATGCACCGCCCCCTGAATGTCGCGCCCCTCGCGGGCGCGTGGATTGAAACTCGGCATACAGTTTGGTAAGCCTTACCGCTGCCGTCGCGCCCCTCGCGGGCGCGTGGATTGAAACGCCTTGCCGCGTCCGTCAAGCGAGATGTTCGCTAGTCGCGCCTCTCGCGGGCGCGTGGATTGAACCCCCCTGGTTGGAATGCTGTAACCGTCCGGTAAACCCATCTTGAGCCAGGCGCTGCGGCCGTCAGGATAGTGTCCACTTATTTTTAAGTGGACACTTAACATGACCAACATAAGCGTAACCAAGCCCTACCAAAAACGTCGTCGTTACTCTAAAGAGCTGAAGGCTCGTATCGTCGCCGAATGTTTGAAGCCCGGGGCGTCTGTTTCCCGGATTTCGCTGGATAACGGCCTCAACGCCAACATGGTCCGGCGCTGGATGAGCGAAGCGCGAAGAGCGGGTAAAACACCGGAAACACCTGGATTCGTTCCGGTCCGTCTGCCTGCAGTGGCCTCTGCACCGAGCAACGAATCCGTTTCAGACAAGCGTAGCACCATCCGCATTGAGATTCCCCGCGCCGGTGGTGCGGTTGTGGTGGAGTGGCCTGCGGAGCAAGCTCATCAGTGTGCGGCTTTGCTTCGGGATCTGTTGGGATGATCCGCATTGATGAGATCTGGCTGGCCACCGAACCGCTGGATATGCGGGCCGGACCCGACAAGGCCCTGGCGCGGGTTATTCAGGTATTCGGTTCGGCTAAACCCCATTGCGCCTACCTGTTCGCCAACAAGCGAGGCAATCGGATGAAGGTGCTGATCCATGATGGGAGCGGGAGTTGGTGCGCCGCAATGCCATCATCGAGAAGCTGACTCACGAAGTGGCCATCCTCAAGCGCCACAAGTATGCCCGGCGCAGCGAACAACTCAATGCGGTTCAGGGAAAGCTGCTAGATGAGCTGATCGACAGTGACCTGGCGGCCATCGAAGCCGAGCTTGAACAGGTGATGACCGAGGAGCAGAAAGCTGCCCGGCCAAAGCAAAAACCCAAGCGGACCCCACTGCCACCGGAACTGCCCCGCACCCTGATCCACCACGAACCGGACAATACCCAATGCCAGTGTGGCTGCCAGCTCAAGCGTATTGGCGAGGACGTCAGTGAGAAGCTCGACTACGTACCAGGCGAGTTCACGGTGGAGCGCCATATCCGGGGCAAATGGGCCTGCGACAAATGCGAAACCCTGATCCAGGCACCGGTACCCCCGCAAGTGATCGACAAGGGCATCCCCACCGCCGGTCTGCTGGCTCAGGTCCTGGTGGCCAAGTATGCGGACCACCTGCCACTGTACCGTCAGGAACGCATCTTCGGCCGCGCCGGCCTCGAAATCCCACGTTCGACACTCGCCGAATGGGTGGGTGCCTGCGGTGTGCAGTTGCAACCCCTGGCGGATGCGCTGAGAAACACCTTGCTGGAACACGGCGTTCTGCACGCCGATGAAACCCCGGTCAGCATGCTGGCCCCGGGCAAGAAGAAAACCCACAAGGCCTACGTCTGGGCTTATTGCGCCACGCCATTCTCGGACCTGAAAGTCACCGTTTACGACTTCGCACCCAGCCGGGCGGGTGAACACGCCCGCACCTTCCTGGGTGACTGGCAGGGCAAACTGGTGTGTGACGACTACGCCGGCTACAAGGCCGGGTTCGGCAACGGCATCATTGAAATCGGCTGTATGGCCCACGCCCGGCGCAAGTTCTATGACCTTCACGAAGCCAACAAGAGCGAACTGGCGGCCAAAGCCCTGGAATACATCGGCGGACTGTACGAGACCGAACGGGAAACCAAAGACCTGCCGCCGGATAAGCGCCGGGAAATCCGACAAACCAGAACCAAACCACTTGCTGACGCACTGCATCAGTGGATGCTGTCGCATCGACAGAAGGTGCCGGATGGTTCCGGAACGGCCAAAGCCCTGGATTACAGCCTCAAACGCTGGGAAGCGCTGACGCGCTACCTGGACGATGGTGCTGTGCCCATCGACAACAACTGGGTGGAAAACCAGATCCGCCCCTGGGCGCTGGGGCGCAGCAACTGGCTGTTCGCGGGATCACTACGCAGTGGTCAACGTGCGGCTGCGGTGATGACCCTGATCCAGTCTGCCAAGCTGAACGGTCATGATCCCTATGCCTATCTGAAGGATGTGCTGACCCGCCTGCCGACGCAGAAGAACAACGCCATCGACGAGCTATTGCCCCACAACCCACAACTGGAAGCCGGCTACGCCTGACAAGGTGTGATGGCCGGACGCTTACGATCGATGCAGCTACAGGTGGGGTTCTGCTTCGGCTGAGCCCTATCGGGTGGCACGTTCCAAAATGGAACATGCCACTTTTCCGTTCAGGTCTCCGCTTTCAATATGTTGTTAGGTACTTGGGTATTGCCCGGTGCTGTATTCCAAACAACTCCTTCACGTACTATTGTGACTATTGAGGTGGACCCCATCAGTTG
>NZ_AXBV01000087.1:0-461 GCF_000475255.1 Marinobacter sp. ES-1 | reverse complement strand
GTAACCGTCCGGTAAACCCATCTTGAGCCAGGCGCTGCGGCCGTCAGGATAGTGTCCACTTATTTTTAAGTGGACACTTAACATGACCAACATAAGCGTAAACAAGCCCTACCAAAAACGTCGTCGTTACTCCAAAGAGCTGAAGGCTCGTATCGTCGCCGAATGTCTGAGGCCCGGGGCGTCTGTTTCCCGGATTTCGCTGGATAACGGCCTCAACGCCAACATGGTCCGGCGCTGGATGAGCGAAGCGCGAAGGGCGGCTAAAACTCCGGAAGCACCTGAATTCGTTCCGGTCCGTCTGCCAGCCGTAGCGCCTGTGCCGGACACCCTGTCAGTCTCGAATCAATGTAGCACCATCCGCATCAAGATTCCCCGCGCCGGTGGTGCGGTTGTGGTGGAGTGGCCTGCGGAGCAAGCTCATCAGTGTGCGGCTTTGCTTCGGGATCTGTTGGGATGATCCG
>NZ_AXBV01000086.1:0-45036 GCF_000475255.1 Marinobacter sp. ES-1 | reverse complement strand
AACCATTAAATCCGTATACCCCCATGCCGATATCGGCCTCAGTCTCAGCGCCTACGTCTTTACTCTGGGTCTGGCGCAACTGGTTGGCGGGCCGCTTTCCGATCGCTACGGGCGTAAAGTGATCCTGTTTGGCGGGCTGACGGTGTTTGCCGCCGCCGGCTTGATGATTGCCCAGTCCGGCTCCCTTGGCGAGCTGGTGTTATGGCGGGTGGTCCAGGGCATTGGTGGCGCTTTCTGTGCGGTGTCGGTCCCGGCCATCGTGCGGGATCAGACCAGTGGTCAGGAGTCGGCGCGCCTGTTCGGTCTGATCGGGCTGATCATGTTTATCGCGCCGGCGGCAGCGCCATCCCTGGGCGCGTTCATGCTGAGCCTGGGCGATTGGCACGGGATTTTTGTGATGCTGGCCGTCTACGCCGTCTTTCTGGCGTTTGTGCTGCAGGCGGCTCTCTTCCCCCGCCTGACGCCCAGGCCCAGGGCGACCACGCCAGTGCGCACGCTGGTGACCAATTACGGTCTGGTGCTTCGGCACAGTGCTACCATGCGCTTTGTCGGCATCCAGGTCCTCTGTTTCAGCACCATGCTGCTGTTCATCACACATTCCTCGTTTATCTACCAGGAGTGGTTCGGACTCTCGAACAGCATGTTTTCGGTGCTGTTTGCCGCCAATATAGTGTTCATGGCGACACTGAATCTGATCAACCGGCCGCTGTTGCGCCGGATACCGTCGGTGCAGCTGCTTCGGGTGCAGGTGATCATGCAGTTTGTGGCCCTGCTGGCCCTGGTGACCGTCGTTGCCTTGGACGGCCCGTTCTGGGCCGTGGTGGCCTGTCTGGTTGCGGCCATTGGCTGCCAGGGCGGTATCGTGCCCAACAACATGGCCAACGCGCTGGAGTTCTTCCCTCACCTGGGCGGCACGGCGGCGGCTTTGCTGGGGGCGGCCCAGTTCACGCTGGCAGGCGCGATCAGTGCGTTGTCGTCCGCCTTTGGCGGAGATGCCCTGTTGCCGATTGTGGTGAGCATGCTGGCCTGCTCGACCGGGGCGACCCTGCTGGTTCTGGGTGCGCCCCGCGCGGTGGCCCGGGAGAGACAGGCGGCATCTGCCGCTGCCTGAGGATTTCAGCGGGCGCCGGCCCGCCGGACATTGATCAACAGCGGGCTGCCCGTGGCCGGATCATGGGTCAGCTCGCAGTGTACTCCGTAGAGTTGTTCCACCAGTTCCGGCGAGACAATCTCGGCCGGAGCCCCTTCCCGGATGATCTCACCGGCCTTCATGGCCACCATGTGGTCCGAGTAGCGACAGGCGCTGGGCAGGTCATGGACCACCATGGCAATGGTCTTGCCCTGGGCGCTGAGTTCGCGGATCAGCTCGAAGACTTCAATCTGGTGCCCCAGATCCAGGGCGGATGTGGGCTCGTCCAGAAGCAGCAGTGGCGTCTGCTGGGCCACGGCCATAGCGATCCACGCCCGCTGGCGCTGGCCGCCGGACAGGGTGTCCAGGGCTCTGTCCGCCAGTTGTTCCATGTCTGCCGCCGCCATGGCCTCATCATAGGCTCGCTGGTCCTCCCGGGACCACTGTTTCATCCATCCCTGATGCGGCTGGCGCCCGAAACGGACCAGGTCCCCGACCGTGAGCCCTTCCGGTGCGGTATTGTCCTGCGGTAGCAGGGCAAGCTTGCGCGCGACTTCCCGGGACGGAAGTGCGTGGATATCCCTGCCATCGAGCAGAACCGAGCCCTGTGCCGGGGTGTGAATACGGGCCAGACCATTGAGCAGCGTTGACTTGCCGCAACCGTTGGGACCAACGATGGCAGTCACCCGGCCCGGAGGCAGGGCAACGCTCAGGTTCTCGGCCACGATAAAGCGACGGTGCGCCAGGGTGATGGCGTCGGCGGCCAGGGTCGACGTCTTGGTTGGACTCATGTCGGACTCCGTTGGGAAGGTCTCAGCAGTATCCACAGAAGATAGGGACTGCCAATAATGGCGGTAATGATCCCTACCGGTACTTCCAGAGGTGAAAACAGGGTTCTTCCAAGCAGGTCTGCGGTCACCATGAAGGTTGCGCCGGCCAGTGCGGAAGCGGTCAGTGGCAACTTGCCCGGGCGACAAAGCGTGCGAGCCAGTTCCGGCGCCAGCAGGGCAATCAGGCCCACCGGGCCACAGACGGAAACGGCCAGCCCGGTCAGCAGCACCGACAACCCGAGGCCGAGCACCCGCGTAGAGCGCAGGCGAGTACCCAGGGCAATGGCAACCGGGTCAGAGAACTGCAGGGTGTTCAGGGCGCGGCTGATGGCCATCAGCGCGAGATAGCCGATGCCCAGCCCGACAGCCAGCACCAGGACGCTCTGGTCAGAGCGGGCATTGAGGCTGCCCACCGTCCACGGGTAGGCGGCGTTGGCCGTGTCGATGGCTACCCGGCTGAGCAGGACCTGGGTGGCCGAGCCGGCAATGGCACCGATGCCGATACCCGCGACGATGAAACGGTAACCTCTTGTGCCTTTTGCGCCCGCCAGCCCGAAGGCCAGGGCGGTGGCAACTGCGGCCCCGGTCAGCGCCATGGTGGACGGTGCCAGGGAGACCCCGATACCCACCACAGAAGCCACGGCAAAGGCTGTGGCTGCGTTATCAATGCCGATGATGCCGGGAGTCGCCAGCCGGTTGCGGGCCAGGGTCTGCATCAGGCACCCGGCCATGGCCAGGGCGGCTCCTGTCAGCAGCCCGGCCAGGGTCCTGTCCAGGCGCAACTGGTTTACCACAAGATCGGTCATGGGGTCGGCCTGGCCAGCCAGCGCCAGTGCCACTTCCGTTGGGGTCAGTTGCAGCGTGCCGATAGCCAGAGATGCCGTAATGGCTGCCAGCATGACCACGAACAGGGCGATATTGGTGATGGTGGTTCGCTTGTCGGGCAGTGTCATGTCGGGTCCTTGTCCGTTACAGCGAAGGCATACGGCCGGCCCTGACAATGGCCAGCAGGATGGGGGCGCCTACCAGTGCCGTGACAACGCCCAGGGGCATTTCGGCCGGGGCGGCAATCAGCCGGGAGACAATGTCGGCGGCCAGCAGGATGATCGGCCCGATGGGAGCACACAGCCACAGTGTCCGGCGAATGTCGGGGCCCGCCAGAGCGCGGGCGATAAATGGCACCACCAGCCCGACAAAAATCAGGGGGCCGGCCAGCGCGGTGGCGGAACCCACCAGCAGCGCGACGGACAAGGTGATCAGCAACCGGATACGGCCGGGATGATGTCCCAGGCCTACCGCTGCTTTCTCACCCAGGGCCATGGCGGCCAGAGGCCTGGCCACCATCACGATCATGACCAGGGCGAGGATGATCGAGGGCAGGGTGGCGCCAAGCATGTCCAGGGGCTTGCCTGCGATACTGCCGGTGATCCAGAAACGGATTTCGTCGGCGGCCCGCTGGTCGACCAGCATAAGCATGGAGGTGAGTGCCATCAGCAGGCCGCTCAGGGTGGCGCCGGCCAGTACCAGCCGGACCGGATCGTTCCCCAGTCCCTGAACGCGGGTGGCCGCAATCACCAGGGCGCAGCCGGCCAGCGCCCCCAGTTGCGCAACCAGGGTGGTGAGGGTGGCGGTGGTCGCCCCCAGCAGGATCGCCAGCGCCACCGCAAAACCGCTGCCGGCGCTCACGCCCAGCAGTCCCGGTTCCGCCAGAGGGTTGCGCGTCATTGATTGCAGGAGTGCGCCGGCCAGCCCCAGGGCCAGGCCGGTCACCATGCCGATGATGGTGCGCGGCAAGCGCAGTTCCATCAGGACGAATCGTGCTTCATCCGTGCCGCCACCGGCCAGAACGGCCAGGGCTTCTGCCGGCGATACCGGGCCGGCGCCATACAGCAGGCTGCCGATTGCGACCAGCAGAAGCAAAAAAACCGCCGAAGCGAGCGGCGGAAAGAAGGCGCGAGACACAACCACGCGTTTTCTTGCAGATGTTGCCAAGATTCGTGACCTCAGGGATTCATGTCACGAACAGCAGTCTCAATGTCATCCAGGATGGCAAGCACGGCCAGAGGGCCGGAAGCGCTGGTCCAGAGCTGCCCGCTGACGGAGGCCACGCGTCCGGCCTCGACAGCCTCAAGGCGCGCAAATGCCGGGGATTTGCGGGCTGAGTCGAGCGCTTTCTGGCCGTCCTCATTCAGGGTCGCAAGGAAGATCCAGGTCTGATCCATGCTGGAGAGGTTCTCGAGGCTCAGGGGTTCGCTGTGTGGGCGACCCTCTTTCACCAGATCATTGTCGGTTACTTCAAAGCCAACAGCCTGGAGGATGGAAGCGGAAAACAGACCCTCGGCCATGACCAGCGGCCCCTGGGGCATCCAGCGCACCAGCGTGGCGTCACGCTGATCGGCAGGGATCTTCTCATCCACCAGATCAGCCACCTCGGCGATGCGGTTTTGGACCCGGGCAATCACCGATTCGCCGGCTTCTTCCCGGCCCAGTGCGCTGGCATACAGGCGTGTCTCCCGGATCCAGCTGTCGGGCTCGAACAGTGGCACGTTGGATACCACCACAGGTGCTACCCGGGAGAGCAGCTCATACTGTTCTTTGCTGGTGCGGCTGCTGGTAAGGATCAGGTCCGGGCGGGCGGCGACGACCGCCTCAATGTTGGTTTCGCCCGGCGTGCCGACAATGCGGATGTCGCCAGCCTCGGATTTGATGTAATCCGCCACGTCGGTTCCGCCACGGGTAATCACTGCGCCGACGGCGTTGGCGTCCACCGCAAGCGTTGCGTCCAGGGCGCCTTCGTAGAGTGTGACCACCCGCTTCGGCTGCCCTTCAATGGTGACCGGTCCGAAGGCGGTATCAACCGTATGCTCGGCAGCCTGAGCCGGCGATAACGTAGCCAGTGGCAGGACCAGGGCGGCCAGGGTCTTGGTAAGGATGGCTTTGAGGGGGTGGTGCGAACGACTCATTCGGTAAAAGCTCCAGACAATGCGTGGCGATCCAGGATCAAATAATGATAATTGTTCTCATTGCTTTTTTAGAGTGGTATCTTGGAACACTCAGTTTCATATTCCGGGATGGTTGCCATGTATGATTTTCAGGAACTTGAAGCCTTCGTGTCGGTGGTGCGGACCGGGAGCCTGACCGCCAGCACCCGGGATCTTGGGCTGCCAAAGTCCACGCTCAGCCGGAGAATCCGACAACTGGAAGAGGCGGTTGGCCAGCCCCTGCTATTACGCCAGTCCCGCCGGATCCTTCCCAATGAGGCGGGGCGGGTGTTTTACCGCTACAGCAATGACATGCTCGAGCTGGCCTCCCAGGGCCGTGAAGCCCTGGACGAATTGCGTGAGGAAGTCAGCGGCAGGCTGTCGCTGCGCTGTCACGAAAGTTTTGTTCGGGGCTGGTTTTCCAAGCTGGTTGAGTCGTTCATGGAATCGCATCCGGACCTGCGTGTGGCGATCGGTACCCAGCGAGCCGTGCCCGAGAGCCTGGACAGTGATGTCTGCATCTGGCTGGGTCCGGTGGGTGACACGGCCCTGCGTCAGGAAAACCTGGGCAACCTGACCCAGGGGGTCTATGGCAGCCCGGACTACTTCAGAGAGCATGGCTCGCCGCAGACCCCGGGCGATCTGGACGATCACCGCTGGGTGGACCTGCTCGGTGATAGCGCCGAGGGCGTGGTACTCCGGCACTCGCGGTTGGGCGTCTACCCGCTGACAGTACCTGACAGAGGGCTGACGGTAGACCAGTTGAGTGTCCAGGGCGATGCCATTGCCAGTGGGCGGGGGCTTGGGCTGATGCCTCACTGGCTGGTGGAAAAGCGGTTGCAGGCCCATCCCGGCACACTCGAGACCTGCCTGACTGAATGGCAGGGGCCGGCGCTGCCGGTGACCATGCTGTATCCCCATGGCCATCTCCCGCGACGCGTCAGAGCCTTTTTGGCTAATATCCGGGCCGCCGTCCCCGCTGCCTGGGGGCAGTCAGTGTCTGTCGAAGACGAGAACGTTCCGTAAACCGGAACGGATCATTCCGGCATCAATCAGCTTTCCGTGTGTTAATGTTCGCCGCACTGATAATGATTCGCATCTGCCAGTGATAATTAAATCCTGCAGTTGCGGTGAGCGCAACATTGAACACAAGGAGTGATTCATGCCCCGTCGTATTTCCCTGCTGGCGTCAGCCATCGCCATGGCGACTGCCGGTTCCCCGGCGTTTGCCCAGTCCGAACCCATGGAACTTGGCGAGATCGTGGTGACCGCTGCCGGCTTTGAACAGAACATTTCTGACGCACCGGCCAGTATTTCCACCATTTCCGGTGACGAGCTGGAAAAAAAGTCCTACAGCAGCATCGTAGACGCGGTGAATAACATTCCTGGGGTATTCGTCACCGGTGGCGGCGCCTCCCAGGACATCAGCATCCGGGGCATGGACAGCAGCTACACTCTGTATCTGATCGATGGCCGGCCCATATCCGACGGGCGTTCGGTCAACACCAACGGCACCGATGGCGGCAAACAGATTGGCCTGCCGCCGGTCTCCATGATTGAGCGGGTGGAAGTAATCCGTGGCCCCATGTCATCGCTGTATGGCTCCAGTGCCATGGGCGGTGTGATCAACATCATCACCAAGAAGCCGACCGATGAGTTTTCCGGGTCCATTACCACGGAATACAACCATTCCCTGAATGACATCAACAACGATGGGCAACAGGTAAGCTTCTCCACGTCCGCGCCGATCATCAAGGGACTGCTGGGTGCCCAGGTGCATGGCAGTTGGCTGGGGCTGGAGGAAGCCGACTACATCGGTGGCGATGATAACGCGGAGAGTACCCCGGAAACGGATACCCGCCAGGGCGGCGTCGAGCTCTATCTGACACCGGATGAGGAAAACGAATTCACCCTGGGCTATACCTCCTCCACCAAGGAGTATACCCATCGGCCCGGTGCCAGCATTCCGCTGATGGGTGGCCGGGGTGGCAACACACCCAACGAAGTCAGCACCACCCGTTACGACAAGGATGTGTACACCGTCGGTCACAAGGGCAACTACGGCAACCTGATGACGGACACCTACCTGCAGCACGACGTGTCCGAACGTATCCAGGAAGACGAAAAGAAAGAGGACCTGACCACATTCAACACCCAGGCTACCTACTTCTGGGGTGAGCACGTGCTCACCATGGGCGGCCAGTACAAGGAGGAGGAACTGGTCGATGAAAGCAACGGGCTGCTGAGCGCCAATGTTCCCGGGGCGGTCCGCAGTGTTGATCGCTGGCTCGCCTCGCTCTATGCGGAAATGGAGTGGCGCCTGACCGACAAACTCAACCTGACCACCGGTGTGCGTTACGACGACGATGAGCTTTTTGGGGGGCACCTTTCCCCGCGGGTCTATGCGAACTACCACGCTACGCCGCAGTGGACACTCAAGGGCGGGATTTCCACCGGTTATCGCCAGCCGGGACTGTCTGATGCCACCGAAGGCTTTGGCCGCGGAACGGGCGGCGGTGACTGGCGCAACATCCCCAACCGGAATAATCCGCGGGCGTTGATCATCGGCAACGAGGATCTGGACCCGGAAACCAGCACCAACTACGAGCTCGGGTTTGTCTACCAGAATCCCGCCCGGACGCTGAACACCAGTGCCATGCTGTTTTTCACCCAGTTCGACGACAAGATCGCCGAGGACCGTCTGTGCGAAACCGCGAACCCGGACCGCTACGACCCCTCCACCTGGGACTGCAGCTATCAGGGCGTGACCTACCAGTTTGTCGGCACCCGCAGCAACATCTCCGAGGCGGAAATGCAGGGGGTGGAACTGACCATGGATTACGACATCACTCGCGATGTTCGCCTGAGCTCCAGTTACACCTACACCGAATCCGAGCAGAAAACCGGAGAGTTTGCCGGCGAACCGTTGAACCGCATCCCCAAACACATGGCCAATGTGTCGGTTGACTGGCAGGCCACTACGGACCTGAGCCTGTGGGCCCAGGGCAATTACCGGGGCAAGACCAGCGATTACCTCAGCCGCACCAGCATGGGTGACGGCACGCCGGATTACGGCTTTGTGGATGTGGGCCTGGTCTACAACCTGAGCAGCAGCGCCCGTATGAAAGCC
Source organism: Marinobacter sp. ES-1 (assembly GCF_000475255.1). NCBI lineage: Bacteria > Pseudomonadati > Pseudomonadota > Gammaproteobacteria > Pseudomonadales > Marinobacteraceae > Marinobacter > Marinobacter sp. ES-1. The sequence goes on along the minus strand of NZ_AXBV01000086.1, from coordinate 36,966 downwards.
GGCATCTACAACCTGGCCAATGACGAAGTGACCAACGACGACTACGAAGTGGTCCTGGACGGCCGCATGCTCAACGTCGGCCTGACCGTCGATTTCTGACCGGAGGAACCCTGAATGACTTCACTGAAAACACTGATGGCCGGCGCGCTGGCGGCGCTGACCCTGGCCGGCTGTGCCGCAACACCGGAAACCTCCGGGCCGAGCGTGGTAAGTTACGACCACGGGGCCCTGGATACGCTGCTGGAACTGGGCGTGGGCGATCGCGTTCTTGCCGTTCCCCAGCAGGGACTGCCGGATTATCTGTCGGACCTGGCCGGCAGGCTCCCGGATGCCGGCAGCCTCAAGGAACCGGACCTGGATACTCTGGCATGGCTTGACCCGGAGCTGGTGATCATGACCGGACGCCAGGGCGAGGCCATTGATGATGTAAGGGCGATGACCCGGGTTAAAGAACTGGCCACGCCAAAGGGAGATTACCGCGAGGCGATCACCGAACGCGTGCAGGACCTGGCCGGACTCTATGGCGTTCAGGACCGGGCCGGTGAGGCGCTGGCGTCACTATGGCAATACGTGGATCGTCAGAAAAACCGTCTGGCGGATGCCGGCACGATCACGGTTGTGACCCACAACGACGGCCATTTCTCCCTGCGCGACGAGGCCGTGGTCTACGATCTGCTGGCGCTGACGCCAGCGCCGGTACCCGACACGGTGGAGCCGATTCACCGGGGCACCCGTACCTTCTATCCGGTGGGCCTGGATACCCTGGCCGGTATGGCACCCGATGTTCTGCTGGTGGTGGACCGGAGCGCTGCCATCGGTGCCGAGCCACTGGATGCGGGCTGGCTGCGTGACGCCCTGCCGGATGGCACCCGCATGGTGGTTCTGGACCCGGGGCTCTGGTACCTGTCGGGTGGTGGCCTGATGAGTGTGCGTCTGCAGGTGGGTGAAGTGGTGAACGCGGTCCAGTAAAATGGCCCCATGAAACTGATCCTCAGCCGTAAAGGCTTTGACAGCGCCTCCGGAGGATGCCCGAACCCGGTGTTTCCGGATGGCCGCTGCCTGGCCCTGCCCATTCCCGACCCGCAATCCCCGATCCGTTACAGCCAGATCCGTCACCAGGGCGCCAGTCTTGGCCGGCTGGTGGCACAACTGACCGGTCAGCCGGCGTTTTCCCGCCGTGGCGCCCACCTGGATCCGGACCTCCAGGCGGACGCATTGCCCCGGCAAGCCGGCTGGCGGCCACTGCTGGGACAGCACAGTTCGGCCCAGGCGCACCTGGCCAACCATGGGGTCGCCGAGGGCGACCTGTTTCTTTTCTTCGCCCTGTTCCAGCCGGTGGAACGGTTCCGGGGCCGCTGGCGCTTTGTGCCGGGCAGCCAGGCATTCCACAGCCTCTGGGGCTGGCTTCAGGTGGCGGAGGTCTGGCCGCTGGACGGGGCCCGATCGGTGCCGGCCTGGGCCGCCTACCATCCGCACCTTCACGGTGATCGCTCCCGGCACAACTGCCTGTATGTGGGCCGGGATCGCCTGGCATTGCCGGGGCGCCAGACCGACCTTCCCGGCGCCGGCATCCTGTCCACCCTGACCGGGGCGCATCGGCTGACTGAGCCCGGAGCGACCCGAGTCACCGACTGGCGACTGCCCGCTGCGTTCCTGCCCGGTGCCGGTCGTGTACCGCTGAGTTACCACCACAAGCCCGAACGCTGGTCTGAAACCCATGACGGCTGGTGCCGTCTGCGCAGCGCAGCCCGGGGACAGGAGTTTGTTCTGGACCTGGACCACTACCCGGCGGTGATTGACTGGCTGGCCAGTCCCGGGCTGCTGGGCTAACTCATGGCAACGCCCTTGACCAGGGCATAAACCCGCAGGTTTTCCCGGAGACCGAGACTCGCCGCCGAGCGCCTGGAGACCCGTGCCAGCATGGTTTGATCCCCGAGGCCCAGGCGCACCAGCAACTGGCTGGGTGTGGCGTCCGGTTGCAGATCGATGACCCGGGTTTTCAGGCAGTTGAGCAGGCTGATATCCGAGGGCGGCGACAGGGCCAGAACCACATCCCGTGCCAGAACCCGCACCCGGGTGGCCTGATCTGCCTGAAGGCCGCAGCGACTGATAAACAGGGGCTGGCCCTCGACCTCAACCTCACTTAGCTGATCCTCGGAGTGCGGCTGTTTCACCCGGCCATGCAGCACAGTCGAAGCGGTATCCGTCTGCAGGAAAGGCAGTTCCGGATCCGTCAGCAGGGATTGCAGGTCCCCCTGGGCAATCACCCGGCCCTGCTCCAGTAAGACCAGGTGATCGGCCAGGCGGGTGACTTCCTCAATGGCGTGACTGACGTAGATGATCGGCAGTGCCAACTGCTCCTTTAGGCGTTCCAGAAACGGCAGAATTTCCGCTTTGCTGGTGGCGTCCAGGGAGGCCATAGGCTCGTCCATCAGCAACAGTTTGGGGCTGGTCAGCAGTGCCCGGCCAATGGCCACCCGCTGGCGCTGGCCACCGGACAACTGGTCAGGGTAACGCTCCAGCAGGGCCTCGATACCCAGCAGGTCGATGACCTGGTCCGGGTGAATCTGTCTTGCCCCCACCGGTATCCGGCGGTAGCCGTATTCCAGGTTTTTCCGGATGCGAAGGTGGGGGAACAGGCTGGCTTCCTGGAACACGTAGCCGAGCGAGCGTCGGTGAGTAGGCACAAAGGTTTTGTGGTTCTGCCATACCTCCGAGCGAAACAGCAGGTGGCTGCCCAGCTGGAATTCCAGCCCGGCAATCAGGCGCAGCAGGGTGGTCTTGCCGGACCCGGAGCGTCCGAACAGGGCGGTCACGCCCTGGGTGGGCAGTTGCAGGCGGGCCTCCAGGGTGAAATGGCTGCGGGGCAGGCTGACATCCAGGGTGATCACAGGCTGACCACCTTGAAGCGGCGGTTCAGGGCAAAGACCGCGGTCAGCAGGATGAGGGACGTGACCACCAGAATCAGTGAGAGCTGGTGGGCGGCACCATAATCCATGGCCTCGACATGGTCATAGATGGCAATGGAGGCCACCTGGGTGCGCCCGGGAATGTTCCCGCCGATCATCAGGATCATGCCGAATTCTCCCAGCGTGTGGGCGAATGAGAGCACCCCGGCGGTCAGGAAGCCGCTACGGGCCAGCGGAAACACCACACTGATGAAGCGATCTATCGGTGACGCCCTCAGAGTAGCCGCCACCTCCAGCATCCGGCCCCCGGCCATGGCAAAGGCATTCTGCAGTGGCTGGACGACAAACGGCAGGGAAAACAGCATGGAGCCCAGCACCAGCCCGGTAAAGGTAAACGCCAGATGCCCCAGGCCCAGCGATTCCGTAAAACCGCCAACCACGCCACGGGGGCCCAACAGCACCAGCAGGTAGAACCCCATTACGGTAGGTGGAAGCACCAGGGGCAGCGCCACCAGGGCTTCGATGAGTACCTTCAGGCGGCTGCGGGTCCGGGCCAGCCACCAGGCTAGCGGAATCGACAGCAGCAACAGGAAAAAGGTACTGGTGACAGCCAGCTTCAGTGTGACCCAAAGAGCCGTGATATCACCGGGCGCCAACAGCATGGCTCATTGGCCTTCCCAGGGAGTGTAACCGGCAGCCCGGATAATGCCGGCGGCGTCCGCCGAGCGCAGAAACGCCAGGAACCGTTCCGCTCGTTCCGGGTCGGCGGCCGAGCGCAGGATGACCGCCTGCTGGGTGATCGGGTCATAGCTTTCTTCCGGCGGAATCCACCAGGACCCCTGGCCCCGGACATCCGGGTGGCGGATCTGTGAGAGCGCCAGGAACCCCAGCGGTGCCGCGCCGGAGGCGACCTGGCTGTAGGTCTGTCCCAGGTTCTGGCTGCGTAACAGGCTCTGTTGTTGTTCCAGGGGCTGCCACAGATCCATGCCTTCAAGAATCTGTTTGGCCGCTCGACCGTAGGGTGCATTGCGTGGGTTGGGCAGCGCCAGGTACTGGTAGTCGGTCCGTGTCAGAGTGCGGCCATCGTCCTGTATGCGGTCCGGGTCGGCGGACCAGAGCACCACCAGACCGCGGGCATAGGTAAAGGCTGATTCCGCCAGAGCCAGGTTGTCATCAATCAGTGCCCGGGGCCGGCGGGCATCGGCAGACAGGAAAACATCGAAAGGTGCCCCGTTCTCAATCTGGGCGAAGAGCGATCCGGTGGAGCCGGACCGGATCAACAGTGTGTCGCCGGACCGGGTTTCGTAGAGCGGGGCCAACTGTTCCAGGGTGCCCTGGAAGTTCGCCGCAACCGCTACCCGCAACTCATCCGCCTGAGCGGTGGCGGCCAGCATCAGACCAAAGGCAAGAAAAAATCGTTTCATCGGGGGCCTCCCTGTGGATCAGAACATCCGTGGCTACCGTGAGCTCGTGTCGCCAAGTTGACGTTTTGTCGGGTTTGCCGGCTGGATTGGAGCAAACCCGACAAAACCATCAGGCCACTTTGGCGGAGGGTTTCCAGTAGCTGTTGTGTTTCAGGTGTTGGGCCAGCGGAGCATCCCAGGACTGCTGGTGCTCGTCCTGCCAGGAACACAGCTGTGAGTGCAAATCCAGGGGATCAAGGTCCTCACCCAGATCCAGCCGGTGCTGGAAATGAGTCAGCAGGGAAACCAGCTGCTGATGCTGATGGCGGTGGCGTTCGTAACCGTCGTACCGGGTGCCCATCATGAACCGCTCCTCCTGATCAAAGTGCTTGTGCACGTTGATGAGCAGGTTGTTCAGGAGACAGGGCAGGGCGGTTCTGGAGGCCAGGGGCAGGGCGCCGAGCAAGGCCATGAACAGGTGGTTAGCCTTGTCCATGGCCGGCATTTCGTAGTGCTGCAGGCGAAAGGTCGGTGTGATATCAGGCATGGGTCAGTTCCTCGTTCATCAGGGCGTTCAGGCAGTCTTCATGGGTCATATCAAGGATTTCAAAGCCCTGGCGATGCAGGAACCGGGCCTCCTTGGGTGTCGGGTTGGGAATGCAGGCCCAGCCGGCGGGGCGGCCGGCACCATAGGCGATGTCGTTGATCAGCATTCTTGGCGTGTCCCGGTCCAGGCGCAGGCCCAGCAACAGGTACTGGCGGCCCTTGCGCCGGGACTTCAGGAAGGGCGGCATGCCAAAGCCGCCCATAAGTTCTGTCAGGTAGTCGACATAATCGGCGTCGGACGCGACATAGAGCGACTCGGGCAGCGGCGTGCCGACCGGTTTGAACAGCACCGGCAGGCGGGTGTCGGCGGTGGCGTCATCCACCGCCCGGTAGGTCTGGCCGTCGTGCTCGAACAGCCGGTAGCGCTCGGTACCGCCGGCAATACGCGCCACGCCCACCACCAGCAGGTGCGGGGTCCGCTGCCAGCAGGTCTGAAGCTGGGTATCCCGATTCAGATCAATGAGGTAGTCGAGTCCGGACTGGCTCAGTTTCTGGTGCAGACCGGATTGGCTCCATTCCGTGTCCCGGTAGGTCTGGTCCAGAAAACGGGTCACCGCCTTTCTTCCTTTCTTCAGCTCGATATTCATGGCTGCTCTGGGGAATTCATACATCAGTTTCGGCGCCATCGGGCGGCCCTGGTTCATGGCGATAATCAGGCTGTTGCTGTCGCCGGGCATGGCGTTGCCCTGCGGGTCGGTAATGCCGTTGAGAACCTGGTGACCCAGCACGGGCACACAGCGTCCTTCGTCCCAGGCGTCGAGCAGTTCTTCCGGTAAGGGTGGGTGCATGTCTTTACTCCTGTATTGGCGTGAACGTGGTGAAAGGCTCAGCAACTCCCGTGCCACACCGTATTTGTTGTCATCAGTACGACAAGTCAATCTTCTTTGTCGCCTCCTGCACGCTTCGCGCCCTGTATGCTTGCCAGCCTTAGGCAAAATAAAACAACGAGTTACGCAGTTTTTTCCGGGCTGGCACGTGCCTTGCGCCTACTGATTACGGGGCGGAGATGGTTTCGCCACTGGTACTAATTCTTTTTGTGAGGAGAAACGCAATGGCATTACGTCAAGCTGCTATTTATGGAAAAGGCGGTATCGGCAAGTCCACCACGACCCAGAATCTGGTGGCTGCACTGGCTGAAATGGGCAAGAACGTCATGATTGTGGGCTGTGACCCCAAGGCTGATTCCACCCGCCTGATACTCCACTCAAAAGCCCAGACTACGGTCATGAACCTGGCTGCCGAGGCCGGCTCTGTCGAAGACCTGGAGCTGGAGGATGTCATGGCCGTGGGTTACGGCAATGTGAAGTGTGTGGAGTCCGGTGGACCTGAACCCGGTGTGGGCTGCGCGGGACGCGGTGTCATCACCGCCATTAACTTCCTGGAGGAGGAAGGCGCCTATGATGAAGACCTGGATTTCGTGTTCTACGACGTACTGGGTGACGTTGTTTGCGGTGGCTTCGCCATGCCGATCCGCGAAAACAAGGCTCAGGAAATCTACATTGTGGTTTCCGGGGAGATGATGGCCATGTTCGCCGCCAACAACATCTCCAAGGGTATCGTGAAGTATGCCAACTCCGGGGGCGTGCGCCTGGCCGGTCTTATCTGCAACAGCCGCAACACCGACCGTGAAGACGAGTTGATCGAAGCCCTGGCCAGCCGTCTGGGTACCACCATGATCCACTTCGTCCCGCGCGACAATGTGGTTCAGCATGCTGAAATTCGTCGTATGACCTGCATCGAGTATGACCCCAAGGCCAAGCAGTCCGACGAGTATCGTACTCTGGCAAAGAAAGTGCTCGAAAATCAGCATTTTGTAGTGCCTACCCCGCTGGAGATGGATGAACTGGAAGATCTGCTGATGGAGTTCGGCATCCTCGAGGAAGAGGACGAAAGCATCGTCGGTAAGAGAGCCGATGAGGCGGTAGTGGCCTAACCACAATACCTTTTTACTCACTCATGAGCGGGCCTGCGGATGGGCAGGGCGCTGGAGGAAAAGAACATGACCAAGTTAAGTAAAGACGAAGCACAGGCACTGATCAATGAGGTGTTGGAGGTGTATCCCGCCAGCGCCAAAGAGGATCGTGCCAAGCATCTGGACTTCGCCGATGGTGGCGCTGGCGAGGAATCACAGAAGTGTGTGACCTCCAACCGAAAATCGCTGCCGGGCGTCATGACCATACGCGGTTGCGCCTACGCCGGCTCCAAGGGGGTGGTGTGGGGACCGATCAAGGACATGATCCACATCTCCCACGGGCCGGTCGGTTGCGGTCAATACTCCCGGGCCGGTCGACGTAACTATTACGTTGGTACCACCGGGGTGGACAGTTTCGGCACCATGAACTTCACCTCGGATTTCCAGGAAAAGGATATCGTTTTCGGCGGAGACAAAAAGCTGACCAAACTGATCAGTGAGATCGAACAGTTGTTTCCCCTCAACCGGGGCATCAGCGTGCAGTCGGAATGTCCAATCGGTCTGATCGGTGACGACATCGAGGCGGTCTCCAAGGCGGCCAGCCGGGAGATCAACAAACCGGTGGTTCCGGTCCGCTGCGAAGGATTCCGCGGGGTTTCCCAGTCGCTGGGGCATCACATTGCCAACGACTCGATCCGGGATTATGTCTTCGACCGGAAGGATGGCGGTAGCACGCTGGAATCCGGCCCCTATGACGTCGCCATTCTGGGTGACTACAACATCGGGGGCGATGCCTGGTCGTCGCGAATCCTCCTCGAGGAGATGGGCCTGCGGGTGGTCGCCCAGTGGTCCGGCGACGGTACCCTGGCGGAAATGGAGCAGACCCCGAAAGTGAAGCTGAACCTGCTGCACTGCTACCGCTCCATGAACTACATCTCCCGTCACATGGAAGAGAAGTACGGCATTCCCTGGATCGAATACAACTTCTTCGGTCCCACCAAGATTGCCGAAAGCCTGCGCAAGATTGCGTCCTACTTTGACGACAGCATCAAGGAGGGGGCGGAAAAGGTCATTGCCAAGTACCAGCCCATGATGCAAGCCGTCATCGACAAGTATAAGCCCCGCCTGGAGGGTAAAACCGTCATGCTCTACGTGGGTGGTCTACGCCCCCGTCACGTGATCGGTGCCTACGAGGATCTGGGAATGAAGGTGGTTGGCACCGGCTATGAGTTTGGCCACAAGGACGACTACCAGAGAACCAACGAAGAGGTGAAGGACGCCACCTTGATCTACGACGATGTGACCGGCTTCGAGTTTGAGGAGTTTGTCAAACGGGTCAAACCGGATCTGGTTGGTTCCGGGGTCAAGGAGAAATACATCTTCCAGAAGATGGGCGTGCCGTTCCGCCAGATGCACTCCTGGGACTACTCCGGTCCCTACCATGGGTACGATGGCTTTGCCATTTTCGCCAAGGATATGGACATGACCCTGAACAATCCCTGCTGGAACAGCATGACACCGCCCTGGAAAAAGGCCGGTGAAACCCGACAGGCCGCTGCCTGACTCAATCAATCACCTTGCGCCCGCGTTCGCGGATTGGCGACCGGGCGAGGAGAAGATCATGCAAAACGTAGATGATATCAAGCAAAGCTTTCCGCTGTTTCGTGAGGATGAATACAAGGATGTTCTGCGTCGCAAACAAAGCGATTATGAACACCAGCATGCCCGGGATAAGGTGGACGAAACCTTTCTCTGGACAACCTCCGAGGAATATCAGGAGCTGAACTTCCAGCGAGAGGCGCTGACCATCAACCCGGCCAAGGCCTGTCAGCCTCTGGGTGCCGTGCTCTGCTCGCTGGGCTTCGAGAAGACCCTGCCCTATGTGCATGGTTCCCAGGGCTGTGTCGCCTATTTCCGCACCTACTTCAACCGTCATTTCAAGGAGCCGATCGCCTGTGTCTCCGACTCCATGACCGAAGACGCGGCGGTATTCGGTGGCCAGAAAAACATGATTGCCGGGCTGGAAAACGCCAAGGCGCTTTACAAGCCGGAGATGATCGCTGTCTCCACCACCTGCATGGCAGAGGTCATCGGCGATGACCTCAACGCCTTCATCGGCAACGCGAAGAAGGCGGGGGCGGTTGAGGAAGAGTACCCGACGCCATTTGCCCACACCCCTTCATTCGTGGGTTCCCACATCACCGGCTGGGACAACATGTTCGAGGGCATCGGCCGCTACTTCACGCTCAACTATATGGAAGACAAGAAGGTTGGCAGCAACGGCAAGATCAACCTGGTGCCCGGGTTCGAGACGTATCTGGGCAACTACCGGGTGATCCGCCGGATGATGGAAGAGATGGGCGTGGAATACAGCCTGCTGTCGGACCCGTCAGAGGTGCTGGATACCCCCGCAGACGGTGAGTACCGGATGTACGAGGGCGGCACCAGTCAGGATGAGATCAAGGACGCCCCCAACGCACTCGATACCATCCTGCTGCAACCGCTGCAACTGGTGAAAACCAAGAAGTTGGTGTCCGACACCTGGAAGCACTCCGTACCGAACCTGGATATCCCCATGGGACTGGAGTACACCGACAGTTTCCTGATGGAAGTGTCGCGTATTACCGGCAAGCCGATTGCGGATTCCCTGGCCAGGGAGCGGGGCCGTCTGGTGGACATGATGACCGACTCCCACACCTGGCTGCATGGGCGGAAGTTTGCGCTCTACGGGGACCCGGACTTCACTCTGGGGCTGACCAAGTTCCTGCTGGAGCTGGGGGCTGAGCCGACTCACGTTCTCTGCCAGAGTGGCGGCAAGCGCTGGGAGAAGCGCATGAAGAAGATGCTGGACGCTTCGGCGCCGGTCAACCACGGGGTCAAGCTCTACTCACGCCATGATCTCTGGCATTTCCGGTCACTGATGTTCACCGACAAGCCCGACTTCATGATCGGCAACTCCTACGGCAAGTTCATCCAGCGGGATACTCTGCACAAGGGCAAGGAGTTCGAGGTTCCGCTGATCCGGCTGGGTTTCCCGATCTTTGACCGTCACCACATGCACCGGGCCACCACCCTGGGCTACGAGGGGGCCATGCAGATATTGACCACGCTGGTCAATACCGTGCTGGAACGTCTGGATGACGATACCCGCCTGATGGCTCAAACCGATTACAACTATGACCTGATCCGCTAACAATGCGCGGGAAGTTTCCACGGAAACTTCCCGTTGCGTCAGGTTCATACGTTTATCGGTAACGCGTAACCGTTTGAAGAGCTAACAGGAGTAAACCGATGGCCAATATTATCATTAGCCAGGCAGCGGATGGGGGGCTGACCTTCTACATGCCGAAAAAGGATCTGGAAGAGAAGGTGCAGTCGCTGGAATATACCCAGGCCGAGAAATGGGGTGGTGAGCTGAAACTGGCCAGTGGCCAGAGCTATTACATCGACCCCATCATCAAGCCCCAACTGCCCAAGTCCCTACGCGCCCGGCGAATGGATTGACTGGCCCAACCCTGTTCCTATCCAGGAGAAACTGAATCATGGCTATGCAAATTGATCCGGATGTCTGTACTGCCTGTGGTGACTGTGAAGTGGAATGTCCCACAGTTTCCATTACCGTCAAAAAAGGGGTGTTTTCCATCAATCCGAAAACCTGCGATGAATGTGCTGATGAAGGTGAACCGCGCTGTGTGACGGTGTGCCCGGTGGACTGCATCTCCCGGGCGGCCTGAACGGGTTGTCGGCCTAGGGCCACCTGCTGCGGGTGGCCCTCTTTTTATTCCCCAGCGTGTTGCGAGGTAATCCCTATGTCGAGTATCAGCAAGGCGGCAGCCCAGCGAGTATCCAACGCTGCCCGCGCCCTGTGCGAAGATGACCCCCAGGCTTTTATCCTGGCACTGGGGAACCATCTGGGACTCCCCATCAATGAGAAAAAACTGCGGAGCCTCACAATCGAGGATCTGAACACCATGCTCAGCGGCCAGGACGGTCTGCTGCCCGAAAATTACAACCATGCGGCCATGCAGGCCGCGCTGCGCTGCCTGTGGGGCGAGCCGCAGAACCAGCAACCGGCGCCCGAACCGGAATCCCCGCCCGAAGGAGTGATGGACGCGCCCTACCTGCAGGTGGCCGTGGCCTCCAACAATGGCGAGATGCTGGATGGCCATTTCGGTTCCTGCCTGCGATTCCTGATCTACCGGGTGACCTACGATGCCCTGTATCTGCACGAAGTTCGGGATGCCGCTCACCTGGACCTGGCCGCGGGCAGCGAGCGTAACGCTCTGCGTGCCGATCTGCTGAAGGATTGCCAGTTGCTGTACGTGCAATCGATTGGCGGCCCGGCGGCGGCCAAGGTGATCCGGGCAGGTATCCATCCGGTCAAGTTCCCATTACCCGAGCCGGCCAGGGAGCGCCTGGTGCAACTTCAGCAACACCTGGATAACCCGCCGCCCTGGCTGGCCCGGGTGCTGGGCGTGGAGAGTTCGGTCAGCCGCCGTTTTGCCGGGGAGGAGATCGGAGAATGATTACTGCCGAAAACCTGCACCGGCTGGCACAGGAGATTGAACGCTTGCCCGATAGCCAGAGAGACGCGCGTATCGATGCCCTGTTTCCGGAAGCCCGGGTAACGATCTGCACGGACGACGATATACCCGCCGTCGCCAAGCCGGTCTATCAGGGAACAGGTTTTGACCTCTACCTGGTCGACGCCAGCCAGACCTGCGCGACCCTGACCAATGACTTGGACACAGCCTGCGGCGTGGTTCTGGCTCTGCATGACGATGAGGACTGACGAATGACGCTGACCACCTCCCGCATCCGCCCGGTGCTGCGCCACGCGCCCCAAAGGGAGCAACTGGCGGAGGGGATAGCCGGGATTCCGCCCCGCCCCCACCACGCTTTATTGCTGAATTACCTGCAACAGGCCTGGCCGGAGCTGGAGTTCCACCACCAGATCAGCCGGTCCGGCTGGCATCGCCCCGGCGGCGTGGTCAGTGCCTCCGGCGACAGAATCAGTGACGAGCTGGAGCCCTGGCTGCAGCAACGGCTGAGCGCCTCCGGCGACTTTGAACAGCTGCTGCTGGATCTGGAACGGCAGCAGCTGCGCGTGAGCCGATACAACGGGGCGACCCACTTCTTTGCCGCACGCTTTGGGGAGCAGCCAGCGGCTTTCTGGCAGCTGGAGGTGGAGGAGCTACAGGAGGTAATGGATCGGCATCTGCTGAATAGTGACACGGCGCCGCCGGACGACCTGTCCGGCCTTCTCGAGCCCTTGCAGCCGGCGAGTCTGGAAGCCCAGCCGCTGGGACCACCCCGCTACCGGCTGGGTAATGTGATGAATGTGCACCAGGTGCTGGCGGAAGCCACCAACCAGCCGGTGTTGCAACGGTTTTTCCGGGAGTGGTTGGATGAGCGGACAGACGGCTCGAACTTTGAGCGGTTTTGGTTCTTCCAGCGCAGTGAGTCACTGACCCGGTACGGCGTGAATGAGCTTCGCCTGCAACCCCGTGCCATCAAGGCCCGCCAGCTCGGAAGCCTGTCCTGGGATCTGCACCAGGATGCCCGTGGACTGGCCCTGCAACTGCGAGCCTATGACCGGATCGCCGGATACGGCGGTGCCTGGTATTTCGGGCTGGTGGCGGGCAATCTGGTTCCCAGGGAATTACCGGCGCGCCTGGAGGAGGACTGGCAGAAGGACTACCGTTATATTCCGGATCGCCAGCACCAACTGGTCAAGGGTTGGCTGCACCAGCCTTATACCCTTTAGCGACAACGGGATAACCACCGCCAACGCCGGAGAAGGCAAACGCTTTCTCCGGCGTTTTTTCAGGGCAGCTCTACTGGTTTGAGTTGGTATCGCGACGGGGTACGGTTTTGGGATCCGCCGTGATCGGGCGGTAGATTTCCACGCGGTCAAACTCTCCCAGTGTCTGGTCGGGTTTGACCAGTTTCCCGAAAACGCCGATTTTCTGGGATGCAAGATCGATTTCCGGAAAGCGGTTGAGAATGCCGGAAGCCTGAATCGCCTGCTCCGCCGTTGTCCCTTCCTGCATCTCCAGTTCGATCCAGGCCCCCTCCCCGTTGCTTGTCGCGTAGGCAACACTGACTTGCATGAGTTTGTCTCCTTGCGGGTTAACCGTGACTTTCCACCGTGCAGCCAGCGGATTCCCTCGGCAGCGTATGGTCTTTGCTCAGGCGCTGGTCAATCCAGCGTTTGAGGACCAGCAGAAATCCGACGGCGATGAAGCCCCCGGGCGGCAGAAGAAGGACCAGAAAGCCCTTGTAGTCGGGGATCAGCGTCACCTCCAGAAAGCCAAACCGGCTTCCCAGCAGGAGGTCGGCGTTGGCAAAAAGGGTGCCGCTGCCCAGAATCTCCCGGAAAGCGCCAATGATAACCAGGGCCAGGGTCAGACCGATGCCCATCATCAGCGAATCGATCAGTGTGTCCCAGAGTGTGTTTTTCGAGGCAAAGGCTTCGGCCCGGCCCAGAATGGCGCAATTCACCACGATCAGGGCAATGAACAGCCCCAGTACCTTGTACAGTTCGTAGGCATAGGCATTGATCAGCATGTCGGTCAGGGTGACCAGGGTGGCGATGATCACGATATAGACCGGAATCCTTACAGCCTGGCTGACAAAGCGCCGGATCAGGGACACGATGAGATTGGAGAACACCAAAACGAACAGCGTGGCCAGGCCCATTCCCAGCCCGTTCGTGGCCGTCCCTGTCACCGCCATGACCGGGCACAGCGCCAGTAGTTGGGCGAAGACCATGTTGTTGGTCCACAGGCCGTCTTTGGCCAGGCGTTTGTAGTCAGTCATCAGCATGACCTCCAGTCGTCGGGGCGGGTTGCAAGAAGGTGGCCTTATGCGCCTCAAAGAACTCCAGGGCGCCTTTTATAGAACCAACCACCGCCCGGGGGGTGATGGTGGCGCCGGTAAACTGATCGAATACCCCGCCATCTTTCTTGACCGCCCATCCAGCCGGGCCGGGCTTGCTTAGAGATTTGCCATTGAAACCGGTGATCCAGGGGGAGCGGGAAATCTCGATCTTGTCACCCAGCCCCGGCGTTTCCTTATGGATGAGTACCCGGACGCCGGCAATGCGGCCGTCCTCCCGGATCGACATCAGCATTTCGATATCGCCGGCATAGCCAGCTGCGGTCAGCGGCAGCACCACAGCGGTGACCTCATCCTCCATAGTGGCCTGGTACCAGGTGATCTTGCCCCAGGGCGCCTGGATGTGGCGTTGGCTGTCCAGGAGATTATTGTCGTGCAGCGTCGGGGGAAGGACCTGGGAAAAGTTCTTCAACAGGTCGTTTTCCAGAGCCTTGCGGATGGGCTCACGGGTAAGCTGATAGGCAAACGCGAGAACGGCACAGGTAACCAGTACCACCGTCCCGAGCAGCAGGGACTGGTATTCCAGCCGGTCCCGGACGTTTGACAGGGCTATCATGGGGCGGTTCTCCCGTCGCGGGTGGGCAGCGGCTCGCCTTTGCGGGTGCGGCCGTAGATGCGGGGTTTGATATACCGATCGATCAGGGGCACGGTTGAATTCATCAGCATCACGGCAAAGGCGACGCCCTCGGGATAGTTGCCGAAGGTCCGGATCAGCCAGGTCAGGAGTCCGCAGCCAAGGCCAAAGACAAAGCGCCCCCGGGCGGTGATGGGGGCGGTCACCGGGTCCGTAACGATAAAGAATGCGGCCAGCATCAGCCCGCCGGCCAGCAGGTGGAACACCCCGCCCGGGTAGCTCTCCGGTGCGGCCAGGCTGAGACCGGCAGCGGGAACCGCCGCCCCCAGCAACAACCCCAGTGGTGCCTGCCAGGTGATCACCCGTTGCCAGAGCAGGTACAGGCCACCCAGGAGCAGCAGGGCGCTGGTACTTTCGCCCAGGCTGCCGCCGCGAAGACCGATGATTGCGTCGGTCGGCCTGTAATCGAGATGGCTCAGGGTGGCGCTGACCGGATCGCCCTGTGCGCTCTGGTTTTTCACGGCATCCAGCAAGGTGGCACCGGAATAGCCATCCGGCAGTGCCGACAGTCCCTGGAAAGTGATGGCCAGCCCAGAGGTGATGTCCGGCGGGGATACGGCCACGGCTTCGGGGGCAATCCAGGTGGTCATTTCCACCGGGAAGGCAATCAGCAGCATGACCCGGGCAGCCATGGCCGGGTTGAAAACATTCTGCCCCAGCCCCCCGAAAATCTGCTTGATAATGGCGATGGCCAGAAACGTGCCCACGACCGCCAGCCACCAGGGAGCCCAGGGTGGCAGACAAAGGGCCATGATCCAGGCGGTCACGGTGGCTGAGCCATCTTTCAGGTGGGCCCCTACCGGTTTATGAAAGAGCGCCAGGAAAAGCGCTTCCCAGAACAGGGCCGAAACCAGGCAGAGCAGCCACAGGTTGAACGCAGGCCAGCCATACAGCCAGAACGAATAGAGGGTTGCCGGTGCCAGAGCCAGCATCACCTGCAACATCAGGGCGCCCAACTGGGCACTGCTGTGGGCGTGGGGGCCGTGGATGGGCTGGCTCATGACGGGCTTTCCCCGGCCGCTTTCCGGGCGGCCGCAGCGCGTCTGGCCGCCATCAGCTCCTCACGTTCCCGGGCCTGGCGGGCCAACCGCTCTTCCCGACGCTGGGCAAGCGCGCGGGTTTTTTCCATTTTCCTGGCCTCTCTTTGACGGCTGTCCAGTTCACCCTTGGCGTAATTGAACAGGTGAACCAGAGGCAGCGATGCCGGGCAGATATAGCTGCAGGCTCCGCAACCGACACAGTCATCCAGGCCGAGGCTCCGGGCTTTCTCAAAATCGCCACTGCGGATGTTGGCCGCCATTTCCAGGGGCTGCAGCCCCATGGGGCAGGCCCGTACACAGCTGGCGCAACGCACGCAGGGGCCGGGCTCATCGGTGTTTATTTCCTTCCGGGTCAGCGCCAGTATCCCGCTGGTGCCCTTGATAACGGGCACGTTCAGATCCGGCAGCTGAATGCCCATCATGGGGCCGCCCATAATCAGGCGGGCCGGAGCGCAGTCGAAGCCACTGGCGTAGTTGATCAGATAGCTGGCCGGTGTGCCCAGGGGTACCTCCCAGTTGCCCTGGTGGGTCAGGGCCTGACCGCTGAGGGTAACGACACGGGAAATCAGCGGGCGGCCCTGACACAGTGCCTGGTAAACGGCCCGCGCTGTGGCCACGTTGTGCATCAGCACACCTGAATCGGCCGCCCGGCTCATGGCCGGTAACTCGATTCCGGTCAGCAGTTGAACCAGCTGTTTCTGTGAACCCATGGGGTAGCGGCTTGGCACCGACCGGACCTCCACACCCTGGCCCTCGGCGGCTTTGCGTATGGCGGCCAGGGCCTGGGGTTTGTTGTCCTCAATACCGACAATGACCCGGCGGGCCTGAACGGCGTGCTGCATCAGCAGGGCGCCCCGGATGATGTTTCCGGGTTCCTCGCGCATCAGCCGGTCATCACAGGTGAGGTAGGGCTCGCACTCCCCACCATTGAGAATCAGGGTGTCGACACCGCGTTTCAGGCTGGAGCCCAGTTTGACCGCCGCAGGGAAAGTGGCGCCACCCAGGCCCACGATGCCTGCGCTGCCGATTCGGAGGCAGAGTTCCTCGGGAGGCAGGGCAAGAGGGTCTGATACCGGCGCCAGCGACGGATCCCACTCCTCCCGACCATCCGGTTCAAGCGTGATCGCCAGCACCGGCAGGCCGGAAGGGTGTGGCGCCGTGTGCTCGGCCAGCGCCCTGACCACTCCGGACGTCGGGGCATGGACCGGTGCCGATACGGTGCCCTGGCTGGAGGCGACCAGCTGTCCCTTCCTGACCCGTTCGCCCACCTTAACGATTGGCGTGGCGGGAGCCCCCAGGTGTTGCTGCAGGGGGAGATACAGCCGTTCGGCCATCGGAAAGCGGCGGATGGGGCTGGCATTACTCAGTTCCTTATGGCCCGGCGGGTGAACGCCGCCCCGTAATCTTGGGCTGAACATGTTAGAACTCCCGGTCATCAATAAGGCCTTCACAGGGACGGCTGGTTCCAGGCCCAGCTCTGCAGGGTTTCCGTTACCGGCACCAGGCGTATGCACCCGGTGGGGCACACTTCCTCGCACTTGCCGCAGGCTGTGCAGGCGTCCGCAAAGACCACGTGCATCTGTTTCGCCGCACCGGCGATGGCATCCGTCGGACAGACCTTGTAGCAACGGGTACAGCCAATGCAGATATCCTCGTTGATTTCAGCCAGCCGGGGCTGCTCGTCGACCAGGCTGGCCAGGTCCAGCGGTAGGCCCAGCTTTCCGGCGACCGCTTCTGCCACGGCCCGGCCACCGGGCGGGCAGAAAGCGGGCGGCAGCTCTCCGGCTGCTGCGGCTTCTGCCGCCGCGCCGCAACTGGGGCTGCCGCACTGCCCGCATTGGGTGCCTGGCAACAGCTCTTCAATTTCCCGGGCGACATTGCTGCGCTCCACATACAGCACACGGGATGCCACGCCCAGCAGAAAGCCCAGCAGGGTCCCAAGGCCCGCCAACGGTAAGATGGATACCAGCATTACACTCCTCCCCGACTCAGGCGAGCCCCGCAAAACCCATGAACGCCACCGATAGCAGCCCCGCCACGATGAAGGCAATCGGGGTGCCCTGGTACAGCTCCGGCACCTGCAGTACGGCCAGGCGTTCACGCAGCCCGGCAAAGAGCACCAGCACCAGCGTGAACCCGACGGCCGAGCCGAATCCGAACAGCAGGCTCTCGATAAAGCGGTAACCTTCCTGAACGTTCAGCAGGGCCACGCCAAGCACCGCACAGTTGGTGGTAATCAGGGGCAGATAGATGCCCAGAACCTGATACAGCGACGGGCTCATCTTCCGGATCAGCATCTCGGTGAACTGGACCACGGTAGCAATCACCAGGATGAACGAGAGGATGCGCAGGTATTCCAGTTCCAGAGGGACCAGTAACCAGTTCTCCAGCATCCAGCTGGCGGCGGCGGCCAGGGTCAGCACAAACGTGGTGGCCAGCCCCATGCCCAGAGCACCGTCCATTTTGGTGGAGACGCCCATCAGCGGGCACAGCCCCAGGAACTTGATCAGGATGACGTTATTGACCAGGGCGGTGGCAACGAGCATTAACACATAATCCGACATGATCCCCTCCGTAGCCGTGGACGGCTGATGGCTTTAATGGGGGTGGAGCAAGGAGTGTGCCACGGCCCGGAATGCCTTTTTCTGGGGCACCGAACGTGTTTTTCCTGTCAGGGAGCAACAAATTGGCGAGGCTTTGTCGCAAAGCCGACATTCTCCCGGAACGATTGTCGGCGGGGTGGCTTTCCTTGCGGCGCAGACGGTTGGTCTGCCGGGAGCGGGCGGGAAGGTTGTCTCTGGTGCTGGTGCATATTTTGCAGGCTATATGTCATACAACACGAGGCACGCCGGTTCGGTATTGCAAGGGAGCAACACAGGTATGAATGAACCCGGAGACATGACCCCAGCACTCAGTTTCAAGGCCGCTTTCGAACAGTTGCCGCCCGAGGTGTTCCGTCTGGCAGTTGAACAGGCGGCGGTCGCCATTTCCATCACCGACACGCGGGCCCGGATCGTTTATGCCAACCCCAGTTTCACCAGAGTGACGGGCTACTCCCAGAGCGAGGTGCTGGGCAGGAACCAGTCCATCCTGTCATACAAGGTCACGCCGCAGATTGTCTACGAAACCCTCTGGGCCCAGTTGAAACGCCAGGAACCCTGGAACGGGCTGCTGGTAAACCGGCGTAAGGACGGCAGCCGGTATCTGGCTGACCTGACCATCACACCGGTGCTCAATGCCCATGGCGAAACTACCCACTATTTGGGGCTGCACCGGGATGTCACGGATATGCATCAGCTGGAACGCCAGGTCGTCAACCAGCAGGCGTTGATCGAGTCCGCCCTGGATTCCACCCAGGCGGCGATGGTGATGGTGGACATCGACTTCCAGACGATCATGAGCAATCGCAGTTATCAGGATCTGGAACAAGAACTGGGTTACCCACCGCTGAACTCCCTGCTGGAGACCCTGGAAAGCCAGTGGCCGTCGCTGGCTACACACGGCAACCTGTCCAGTCAGCGGTTTGCGCCGGTTGAGGTGCCGCTCGCGGAAAAGAATGGCAGCGAGCGCTGGTTCAACTGCTCGGCAGAGGTGATCGAAGAGAAGGACACCAGCGCGGATGCCTTCTACCGGAAAAGTTCCACCCATTACCTGCTGCTGACGCTTCAGGACATCAGTCACCTGAAAGAGCAGCAGAGGAACCTGCAGCTAACCAGTCTGCAGGCGTTGCTGGCGGAACAGGAACGACTGCAGAGTGTCCGGGAGGCCTTGTCCGGAGCCATTTATCAGCTCAAGCGCCCCCTGAACCTGATCAATGCCGCCGCCCGCCTGGTGAATCGTCGGAATACGGCCGGCTCGGAAGAACTGCTTAAACTGCTGGGCGAGATCCAGGTCTCCGGCAGGGAGACCCTGGATCAGTTGACGGCCTGCCTGCCGGGGGACATCCGGGAGGAAACCCGAGTGGTCAATCTGAACCAGCTACTGCAAAGCAGTCTCAGTTTGCTGACCTCGCGGCTGCTGGCCTCCGGGGTGACAGTGGACTGGCAGCCGGAACGGGACCTGCCCAGCATGAAAGCGCGCCCGACCAGCCTGGCCACGCTGTTCAAGCAGTTGCTCGACAACGCCCTGGATGCCCTGGAAGAAACCCGCTCGGGCCCCCGGGAACTGCGCCTTGTGACCCGCCGCCTGGGGGGATCGGTACAGGTGATACTGCAGGACAGCGGCCCGGGCATTCCGGCAACCGACCGGCTCAAGGTCTTCGAGCCCTTTTACACCACTCGTCACCAGGGCAGCCAACATCTGGGGATGGGCCTGACCCTGGCTCAGGATATCGTCAACAACCATCAGGGCTTGCTGGAAATCGATCCGGAGTTTACCTCCGGTTGTCGGATCAGGGTGGAGCTGCCTTATGAATGATCCCAAATTCTCCCCTTCAGAGCCCATGCCCCCCGGCGGCACCAGCGATCGTCTGGCACCGGATATGTTGCAGGCCATTCTGGTCGGCGAGCTGGAAACCCTGTTTCAGGTCAGCCAGGTGCTGTCCCGTTCCCTGGACCTGCAGTCCACCTTAAGCAGTGTGCTGGAGGTTCTTGAACAGAGGGCCGGGCTGACCCGTGGCCTGGTGGGGCTGGTTCCGCCCGAGCGGGACGAGCTGATGATCTACGCCGTCAGGGGAATGCCGGAACTGACCGCCGGAGCGGTCAGTTACCAGTCCGGTGAAGGGATTGTGGGTGAAGTCCTGCGCCAGGGGGAAAGCCTGGTCCTGAACCGCATAACCGATGACAGCCGCTTTCTGGGGCGCCTGGGGATCTATGATATGGACCGGCCTTTTATCGGCGTTCCCATCCGCAGCGGTTCAGAGGTGCTGGGGGTCTTTGCCGCCCAGCCGAGCAGTGCCCAGAAGGAACTGCT
Organism: Marinobacter sp. ES-1; assembly: GCF_000475255.1. Classification (NCBI taxonomy): domain Bacteria; kingdom Pseudomonadati; phylum Pseudomonadota; class Gammaproteobacteria; order Pseudomonadales; family Marinobacteraceae; genus Marinobacter; species Marinobacter sp. ES-1. The sequence goes on along the minus strand of NZ_AXBV01000086.1, from coordinate 16,651 downwards.
GGGTGAGCGGGCCCGGTTTCTGGAGATGGTCGCCAACCTGATTGGCCAGACCGTTCGCCTGTCGTGGGAGGTGGAAAGCGAAAAGCGGGAACTCAAGGATGAGCGTGACCAGCTTAAACGCAAGGTCCGGGGCCAGTACGGCTTTGACAGCATCATCGGTCATTCCTTTGCCATGCGCCAGGTGTTTGAGCAGGTTCGCCAGGTCTCCAAGTGGAATACCACTGTCCTGATCCGGGGCGAGACCGGAACCGGCAAGGAACTGATTGCCAGCGCCATTCACTATAACTCCTCCCGGGCCCAGGGGCCCTTCGTCAAGCTCAACTGTGCCGCGCTCCCGGAGAACCTGCTGGAGTCCGAGCTGTTCGGTCATGAGAAAGGCGCCTTTACCGGCGCTGTCAGCCAGCGCCAGGGCCGCTTCGAGCAGGCGGACAAAGGCACGCTCTTTCTGGATGAGGTGGGCGAGGTGTCATCGGCTTTTCAGGCAAAACTGCTGCGGGTATTGCAGGAAGGAGAGCTTGAAAGGGTGGGGGGCACACGGACCATCAAGGTGGACGTGCGGGTGGTGGCTGCCACCCACCGGGACCTTGAGGCGGACGTTGAGACTGGCGATTTCCGGGAGGACCTGTATTACCGGCTGAATGTCATGCCCATCATAATGCCCACCCTCCGGGATCGCCTGGAAGATGTGCCGGATATCGCCCGCTTCCTGTTGCAGAAAATTGCCCGGGCGCAGGAGCGTGAACTGACTATCACTGACAGTGCCCTCAGGGTTCTGATGCATCACCGGTGGCCCGGCAACGTCCGGGAGCTGGAGAACTGCCTGGAACGGGCGGCGGTCATGTCTTATGACGGAGTGATCGACCGGGACCAGGTCCTGTTAACCGGCATAGAGGAACGGGTCACCGGCTCCCACGATGACCAGATTGACCTGATGGATGAAAGTATCGACGAGCGCGAGCGTGTCATCGCCGCCCTGGAGCAGGCCGGCTGGGTTCAGGCCAAGGCTGCGCGCCTTCTGGGGATGACCCCCCGCCAGATCGCCTACCGGATTCAGACCCTGAACATCAGGGTTCGTCAATTATGAGCCGACAGCCCTGTCGGTCACCTTACAAAATCCTGTGGTTGGTTCGTCGGGTTGGCGACAAGGTTATGCCGGGTTACAGAAATAGCCCTTGTTAAACAGAATGTTATGGAATTTTTGGCCAGTGGGTACGGAAATTGCCGTATAAGCACTAGCACTAAAGCCGATAATCAGGAGCTGACCGTGAAACTGCCTATCGTTGAAAACTCTGGTTCCAACTCTGAAAGCGGAAGCTGCCAGCCAAGTCGTTGCGGCAGCGGAACGGCGGCGACACCGCTGCCTGCCGATATCCAGGAACGGGTTGCCAATCATCCCTGTTTTTCTGAGCAAGCCCATCACTATTTTGCCCGGATGCATGTGGCGGTGGCCCCCGCCTGCAACATTCAGTGTAACTACTGCAACCGCAAGTACGATTGCAGTAACGAATCCCGGCCCGGTGTGGTTTCCGAAGTGCTGACGCCGGCCCAGGCGGTGAAAAAGGTGAAGGCCGTCGCGGCGGAGATCCCCCAGATGTCCGTGCTGGGCATTGCCGGGCCCGGTGACCCGCTGGCCAATCCGGAAAGAACCTTTGAAACCTTCCGGCGCCTGAGTGAAGAAACACCGGACATCAAGCTCTGTGTCTCCACCAACGGGCTGAACCTGCCGGCATCGGTCGATGAGCTTTGCAAGCACAACATCGATCACGTCACCGTCACCATCAACTGCCTGGATCCGCAGATCGGCGCGAGAATCTACCCATGGATTTTCTGGGACCACCAGCGCCTGCGGGGCGTCGAGGCGGCGCGGATCCTGATCGAGCAGCAGCAGAAAGGGCTGGAGATGCTGGTTGAGCGGGGGATCCTGGTGAAGGTGAACACCGTGCTCATCCCCGGCATCAATGATCAGCACATCCCGGAGCTGTCCCGTGTGATCCGGGAGAAAGGGGCGTTTTTGCACAATGTCATGCCCATCATCTCGGACCCTTCCCACGGTACCTACTTCGGCCTGACCGGTCAGCGGGAGCCCACCGCCGCACAACTCCAGGAAGTGCAGGAAAGCTGCGCCGGTGACATGAAGATGATGCGCCACTGTCGCCAGTGTCGTGCCGATGCCGTGGGCCTGCTGGGGGAGGATCGGGGCGAGGAGTTCACGCTTGAGAAGATCGAAGCCATGGAGATCGATTATCCAGCAGCCATGGCAAAGCGGGCGAAGGTTCATGAAGAGATTCTGGCCGGGCTGTCGCAGGAGCCGGACAGCACCGACACCGGCATCACCGAGGGCCGGGTGGTACAGATGGCCGTCGCCACCAAGGGGCAGGGGGTGATCAACCAGCACTTTGGTCATGCCACGGAATTTCTGGTGTACGAAGCAAGCCCGGACGGTGTCCGCCTGATTGGTCACCGGCCGGTTCCGCACCCGTATTGCGAGGGGGGTAACAGTTGCGGGGAGGATGCTGACACCATCCTGTCTGCGATTATCGAACAACTGTCGGGGTGCGAGGTGCTTTTGTGCTCAAGGGTGGGGTTTGAACCCTGGACTGCTCTGGAAGCGGCCGGCATTCAGCCCGATGGCGAACATGCCATGGAACCCATTGAGCAGGCCGTGATGTCGGTCTATCAGCAGCTCATGGCCCGACCCCCGGTGACAGCACCGGATACCGCAAGGCAATCCGCCTAGGAGAGCACCATGGCCTACGAAATTACCGACAGATGCGTGAAGTGTACGGCCTGTGAGCTGGTCTGCCCCAACGATGCCATCAGCGAGACCGCGACCGTGTTCGTGATTGATCCGGGACGATGTACGGAGTGCGCCGATGCCTACCCGGAGGCCCAGTGCTCCAGTATCTGCCCCATAGAGGGAGCTATCGTTGACGAGCTGGGCGACCCGATCAATCCACCGGGTTCGCTGACCGGCATCATCTCGCTGGCGACGGCCTGAGGAGGTGGCCCATGAATGCACGGGTTGTCCCTCCGAGAATCCAGCGCCTGTACTGCTACTGGGTCGGGCACTCCCGGGGTGAGCGGAATGCGATTTACCTGGCCCGCATGCTGGCAGCCCACGCGGCCGGTCATTCTGTACTCAGTGGGCGACTGGGGCTGGACGAACACAGCTTTGCCTGCTTGCTGAGGCAGTACTTTCCTGAAGCCGCTATGCCCGGGATGGCCGGACAGCCGGCACCTGCTGCGGAGTTTCCGGAGCGGGAGGATCTGGTTCAGCTGCTGCTGAATTACCGGGCGGGCAGAAGCGAGAGCGAGACCTGGCTGGCGGGCATTGTGGCCGCTGGCTGCGGCGGAAGCGAACATCTCTGGTACGACCTGGGACTCTGGAGCCGGCAAGACCTCCAGGCGTTGATGGCATTCAACTTCCCTGGACTGGTTCGCAGGAACCCGATGGACATGAAGTGGAAAAAATTTCTCTACCGCCAACTGTGCGAGACAACCGGTCACACTCTCTGTCGCTCACCCAGTTGCGTTGCCTGCAGCGAATACGACGAGTGTTTCGGTCCTGAGTGAGCCGTTTTTGTCGTCTTTCAGACAATGGGCCCGTCATTTGTCCCGGCTGCTGCACAGGCCAGGGCGCGCTGACCCGGGGTGTTCATGTCCAGGTCATAGGAATCAGTCAGTTAGTGGGCTGATACTTATCCTGGCCTGATGGCACAGGGTTTGCGAACACGCCTTTATGGATTCCATCCGAATCAAACGAGGGGAACACCCATGCAAGCAAAAGAACTGGCTGTATTGATGGACGAGCCGGCCTGTAGCCATAACACCAAGGCCAAGTCAGGCTGTGCTCCCGCCAAGCCCGGTGCCTCCGACGGCGGCTGCGCCTTCGATGGCGCCCAGATTGCCCTGCTGCCGATTGCGGATGTTGCTCACATCGTTCACGGCTCCATCGCCTGCGCCGGCAGTTCCTGGGACAACCGCGGAACCCGTTCCTCCGGCCCGCGTCTCTATCGCACCGGGATGACCACCGATCTGAACGAGCAGGACGTCATCATGGGGCGCGGCGAGAAGCGTCTTTTCCATGGCATTGACCAGGCCATCCGGGATCATTCACCCGCGGCGGTGTTTGTTTATAACACCTGTGTCCCGGCGTTGGTCGGGGATGATTTTGAAGCCGTTTGCCGTGCGGCGGAAAAACACTTCGGCCTGCCCGTTGTCCCGGTGGACGCCGCAGGATTCTACGGCACCAAGAACCTGGGCAATCGTCTGGCCGGCGAAGCCATGCTCAGGTACGTGATCGGTACCGGCGAGCCGGATCCGTTGCCGGCCCGGGCGCAACGGCCGGGCATTCCGGTGCACAACATCAACCTGATTGGTGAATACAACATCGCCGGGGAGTTCTGGCAGGTACTGCCGTTGCTCGATGAACTGGGCCTGCGGATTATCTGCAGCCTTTCCGGGGATGCCCGCTTCCGTCAGGTCCAGGCTATGCATCATGCCGAGGTTAACATGGTGGTGTGTGCCAAGGCCCTTTTGAACGTCGCGCGCAAAATGCAGGATCAATACGGCATTCCCTGGTTTGAGGGCAGCTTTTACGGCGTTCAGGATACCTCGGACGCTCTGCGCAGTTTTGCCCGGCTCCTGGCCGACTCCGGCCTGATCCAGCGCACGGAGGCGTTGATTGCCCGGGAGGAGGCCCGCATCAATCAGTTGCTGGAACCCTGGCGGAACCGTCTCCGGGGCAAGCGGGTGCTGTTGTATACCGGTGGGGTAAAGTCCTGGTCCATTGTCTCGGCCCTGCAGGATCTGGGCATGACCGTGGTGGCTACGGGCACCAAGAAGTCCACCGAGGAAGACAAGGCCCGCATCCGTGAAATCATGGGTGAGGATGCGAAAATGCTCACCGAGGGCAGCCCCAGGGCATTACTGGACACCATCAACGAGTACCGGGCTGATCTGCTGATCGCCGGCGGCCGCAACATGTATACCGCCCTCAAGGCCCGCATTCCCTTCCTCGACATCAATCAGGAGCGCGAATTCGGCTACGCCGGCTACGACGGCATGCTGGAGCTTGCGCGTCAGCTCTGCCTGACCCTGGAGTCGCCCATCTGGTCCGGCCTGCGTGAGCCCGCTCCCTGGCATAAAGTGGATGAGGTGAACCATGGCTGAAGTGATAAAGAGCAACAAGCCGCTGACGGTAAACCCACTGAAGGTCAGTCAGCCGATGGGGGCCATCCTGGCGTTTCTGGGCATCGATCAGGCCATTCCCATGCTGCATGGGTCCCAGGGCTGCAGTGCCTTTGCCAAGGTGTTTTTTGTCCGCCATTTCCGCGAACCCATCCCCCTGCAAACCACCGCCATGGACCAGACCACCACGGTTCTGGGTGCGGACGACAACGTCACACAGGGGTTGGAGACGATCATTGAGAAACGCCGGCCCCGGATGATTGGCGTCGCCACAACGGGTCTTTCGGAAACCCAGGGCAGCGATATCCAGGGGCTGGTCAAACGCTACTGCCAGCAGCACCCCGATGAGACCACGGCCCTGGTGCCGGTGGTGACACCGGATTACAGCGGTGGTCTGGAAACGGGCTACGCCCTGGCTGTGGAGGCGATGATCCGCCATCTGGTGCCGGAAGATACCAGCCGGGTGGGCGAGCAGGCGCAGCAGATCAACGTGCTGGCCCCCTCGATGCTGACCGGGGCAGATCTGGACTACCTGCGGGATCTGTTGGAAAGCTTTGGTCTGCGGCCGGTTATCCTGCCGGACCTGAGCGATTCGCTGGATGGCCATCTGATGGACCAGGATTTCGTCCCGGTGACCACCGGGGGCACGCCCGTCGAGGCGTTCGAAGGCCTTGGCCGGGCCTGCCGTACCCTGGTGATCGGTCACTCGTTGCACCGGGCGGCGGATCTGCTCAAAGCCAGAACCGGGGTGCCGGACCTGCGTTTTGACAGCCTGATGGGGCTGGCGGCCACCGATCAGCTGGTGCAGGCCCTGCACGAACTGACGGGCAAGCCGGTGCCCGCCCGACTGGAACGCCAGCGCAGTCAGTTACAGGATGCACAACTGGACAGCCACTTCATGCTGGGCTTTGCGCGCTTTGCCATCGCTGCCGACCCGGAGCTCCTGTTTTCTCTGTCTGCGCTGGTTGCCGAAATGGGCGGTGAAGTGGTGGCGGCGGTCAGCCCCCACAAAGCGCACATCCTCTCCCGGGTGCCCTGCGAGCAGGTTGTCCTGGGGGATCTGGAAGACCTGGAAAACCAGGCCAGGGCAGGGCGTGCCCAGGTGCTGATCAGCAACTCCCACGCCGATGAAACCGCCCGGCGCCTGGGGCTGCCACTGATTCGCGCCGGCTGGCCCATCTATGACCGGCTGGGGGCGCAACATCAGCTCTGGATCGGTTATCAGGGCGGCCGTGACACCCTGATCACCCTGGCGAACCAGTTGCTGGCTGTGAGCCATCGCCACGAGATTCCAGCCCGGGTCTCCATCTATTCAAAACCTGAGCCTACCTGCGAGGTCCCCCATGCGGCACTTGAAACTGGTTAGCGATCAACCGTCCATGGAAAACCGGGCGGTACTGAAACTTGCCTTTGCCAGCAGTGACCGGAAAACCGTCAATCAGCACTTCGGCGCGGCACAGGCGTTTGTGATCTACGAGGTGAGCGCGAGCGATTTCCAGCTGGCCGAAGTGGTCGAGTTTTCCGGTCAGTCCACGGTCCGGGACGGCCACGAAGCCAAACTGGACGCCAAAATACGGTTGCTTGAGGGGTGCTCTGCCGTCTACTGCAACGCCGTGGGGGCTTCGGCGATCCGTCAGTTGCTCGCGGCGGGTCTCCAGCCGCTCAAGGTGGACGAAGGCAGCGGGATTGAAGAACAGGTCGAGTTGCTGCAGCAGGACTGGGCCACACAGCCGCCGGCCTGGCTGCAGCGCTCGCTGCGTCAGTTGCAGCGTGCAGACGAAGACCAGCGCTTTGCCGCCATGGCCCGTGAAGGCTGGTAGCGGAGGGAGAAAAAACATGATTCGGACCCAGGGCGAAATCCTGCGCGATCACAACGGTCGTCTCATCCTGCAGGCCAGTTGTCGGGCGGCCTGCCAGGGCTGCGGCGTGCGCAAGGTCTGTGGGGGTAGCCAACGTTCACTTTCGATGACACTCAGCTCCGACCAGCAGCAGGACATCAGGGATGGCCAGTCGCTGCAAATGGACATTGCGGAGGAGGAACTCCTGCGACTGACCCTGCTGGCTTACACACTTCCCTGCCTATTGCTGATCCTCTTTGCGCTGCTCGCGTCGCCCTGGGGCGACCTGGCTGCGCTGCTTGGCAGCCTGGTGGGCCTGGGGCTGGGCGTGTGCCTGAGCACCTGGAGGGCGAGGCGGCGCCCGCCCGAAATTCAGCTTATTGCGACGCAACCGGAGACACACCATGACAGCACTGACTGAAACCACCCGGTTGCCGGACGATCCGTTTATCGGCGAGATCATCCGGCAGACCCGCGCCATTGACAGCTATGGCGTGAATGACAATCTCACCCAGGATGAACTGCTGCAACCCTATGTCGTCACCAGGGAACAGCGCCGGGAAATGCCGGTGATCGGCGATCCTGACGAAGAGCTGATTGCCCGTCTGAAAGCCTATTACGGTGCCATCGCCATGCGCATTGAGTCCGGCTGCGGATTCATGGCTGTCCCCATGTTCCATATCAGCCACGAAGGGTTCGGTCGGGTCATCATCAGTGTTGGCAAGTTGCTGGTGGTGGATCGCTCCCTGCGGGATGTGCATCGCTTTGGTTTCCCCAGCCTGGAAAAGATGTGTAGCGAAGCCGACAAACTCGTGACCCGGGCCCTGAAACTGGTGGCGGAACATCCGGACGCGGCAAAGGCCTGACCACCCCAGACAACCCGGACAATGAAAGAGGAGAGAACCATGACCCCCGAGGATCTGAAGCAGCTTGAAAAAGAGGTGCGTAAGGCCAAGCGCCGTGCCGGTGAGGCGGCGATGGAGCTGCATGACCTGGTGGAGGATGCCCTGCCCGGAGCCTACCGGAAACTGCCGGCAATGGCCGAAATGACCTATGAGGCCTGCAAGGCCTGGGATGAAGCCAGGCAGCAATTGGATAAAGCCCAGGAGGAGATGGCCTGATGAGTCAGATTACCGGAACAACACGTGGTGGCAGTGAGTGGATACCTACATTCATTACCGCTCTGAACGAGGAAACCTGCATTGGTTGCGGGCGTTGCTTCAAGGTTTGCCCGCGCAATGTGTTTGATCTGGAGGAACGGGAGCCGGACGACGACGATGATGAAGATGTCATAAGCGTGATGGTGATTGCGGATGCCAACGACTGCATCGGCTGTGGCTCCTGTGCCCGGGTCTGTCCCAAGAACTGCCATACCCACGAACCGATGGACGCCTGAGACGGCTGACCCTGTCGGGGCGCGACGGAGCGTTTGTGCCAAAGCTGACAAAATGCCGGTCGCGTCCCCTTAAAGACAACACGAGCCGCAGGCTTCCCCCGACAGAACACCATGAAATCAACGCCTTATAAAACTCCTTTCTTTGGCACACCGATTGCGACCTCCATTACTGAGCAGCCATCAGGTCTGCACTGTTAACGGTTTCCGGAGGTTCTTAATGGTTAGTCTTACCCCTACTGCGCAACGGGCCATCGGCCGCTTCATGGAGCAGGCCGAGGTTCCCCTGGCCGGTTTGCGCATTTCCGTATCCGATGGTGGCTGTTCCGGCCACAAATACACCATGCAGCTGGAGACAGAAGCTGCAGCCGGGGATCTCTCCCTGCGGATTGGCGAGATCACAATACTGGTTGATCCGGCGAGCCAGCCCCTGTTGGAGGGATGCACGATTGACTTCGTGGAGACCCTGGAAGAGAGCGGTTTCAAGTTTGAAAACCCGAACGCCAAGGCTGCCTGCAACTGCGGCAAGTCCTTCGCGGCCTGAGAGAGGGATGGATCATGTGGAATTATTCAGAAAAAGTTGAAGAGCATTTTTTCAACCCGCGTAACGCCGGCGAACTGGCCGACGCGAACGGCATCGGCGATGTGGGCTCTCTGTCCTGCGGTGACGCCCTGCGACTGATGATCAGAGTCGACCCGCAGACCGATACCATTCTGGAAGCCAGCTTCCAGACGTTTGGCTGCGGCTCAGCGATTGCTTCGTCGTCGGCACTGACCGAAATCATCAAGGGCAAGACCCTGGATGAGGCTCTGCAGGTGAGCAACCAGGAAATTGCCGATTTTCTTGACGGACTGCCGCCGGAGAAGATGCACTGCTCGGTCATGGGCCGGGAAGCGCTGCAGGCGGCCGTTGCCAACTACCGGGGTGAGGAATGGAGCGATGACCATGAGGAAGGGGCCCTGGTGTGCAAGTGTTTTGCTGTCGATGAGGTCCTGATCGAGGACACCATTCGAGCCAACAACCTGAGCACTGTGGAGCAGGTCACCCATTACACCAAGGCCGGTGGCGGCTGCTCGGCCTGCCACGAAGGCATTGAGGAAATTCTTGGCAAGGTACTGGCCGAACGTGGCGAAAGCTTCAATGCCGATGCATCCCATTCGGCGCCGGCCGCCAGTGCCGCAGCCCGTGTCAGTGCGGATGCCGAGGCGGCCCTGTCCCGGATAGAGATGCCGTCGGCGCAGCCCGCGGCAGCGGTAAACGAACAGGCGCCCAAACTAACCAATCTGCAGCGTATCCGCAGGATTGAAGAGGTGATTGAACGGGCGCGCCCGAGCCTGCAGCAGGACCGGGGTGATATCGAACTGATCGATGTGGACGGACGCAAGATCTACGTAAAACTGACCGGCGCCTGCAGTGGCTGCCAGGTGGCCAGCCTGACGCTCACCGGTATCCAGCAGCAGATGATGGAAGTCCTCGGGGAGTTTGTACAACTGGTGCCTGTCAGCAAGGCGCCCGCTGGTGTGGAGGCCTGAACCATGGAAACTATTTACCTGGACAATAACGCCACCACCCGGGTGGACCCGGCCGTTGTGGACGCCATGTTGCCCTATTTCAGCGAGCAGTTCGGCAACCCCTCGTCTCTGCATCAATATGGCAACCGTGTGGGGCAGGCGCTGAAACACGCCCGCCAGCAGGTGCAGTCCCTGCTGGGTGCGCAGTATGACAGCGAAATCGTGTTCACCTCCTGCGGCACCGAAAGTGACTCCACGGCCATCCTGTCGGCCCTGAAAGCCCAGCCTGAGCGCAAAGAGATCATTACCACCGTGGTGGAGCACCCGGCGGTGCTGGCTCTGTGCGAGCATCTGGAAAAGGAAGGCTACCGGGTGCACTACCTGAAGGTGGACGGAAAGGGGCGTCTGGATCTTGCCGAGTACCAGAAGCTGCTCAGCGATCAGACGGCCATCGTGAGCATCATGTGGGCAAACAACGAGAGCGGCACCCTCTTTCCCGTTGTGGAAATGGCGGAAATGGCCTGGCAGGCGGGTGTGATGTTCCATACCGATGCCGTCCAGGCGGTGGGCAAGGTCCCTATGGACCTGAAGAACACCAAAATCGATCTGCTGAGCCTGTCCGGCCATAAACTGCATGCCCCCAAGGGCATCGGTGTGCTCTATCTGCGCCGGGGCACCCGCTTCCGGCCGCTGCTGCGGGGCGGTCACCAGGAACGGGGCCGGCGCGCAGGCACCGAGAACTCCGCCTCCATCGTGGCCCTGGGCAAGGCGGCGGAAATGGCAGCCGAGGCCCTGGACTACGAAAACACTGAAGTGAAACGCCTGAGGGACAAGCTGGAGCAGGGCATCCTGTCGCAGGTGGACTATGCCTTCGCCACCGGTGACCCGGACAACCGCCTGCCCAACACCAGCGACATTGCCTTCGAATACATTGAGGGCGAGTCCATCCTGTTGCTGCTGAACAAGTATGGCATCGCGGCCTCCAGTGGTTCGGCCTGTACTTCCGGGTCGCTGGAGCCGTCCCACGTCATGCGGGCCATGGGTCTGCCGTACACCGCTGCCCATGGCACGGTGCGTTTCTCCCTGTCCCGTTACACCACCGAAGCGGAAATTGACCGGGTGATCGAGGTGGTCCCGGACATTATCAGGCAACTGCGCAAGCTGTCCCCCTACTGGAAAGATGAAGCACCGGTTGAAGAAACCTTCGACCCGGCCTATGCCTGAGGTGGCTGCCATGAACAGGCTGATCGTTATTGATGACACCACCCTGCGGGATGGGGAGCAAACGGCAGGGGTGGCTTTCTCGCTGTATGAAAAGCTCCAGATTGCGCGCCAGCTGGATGCTCTGGGTGTCCAGGAGCTGGAGGTCGGAATTCCTGCCATGGGCCCGGAGGAGCGGGAGGACATCCGGGCATTGGGGGTTCTGGGCCTGAACGCAGGACTGTTGGGCTGGTGCCGCATGCATCCGGAGGATCTGCAGGCCTGCCGTGGGTTGCCCTTGAGCGGCCTGGACCTCTCCATCCCGGCGTCGGACCTGCATATCGAGCGGAAACTGGGAAAGAGCCGGGCCTGGGTCCTTGAGCAGATCCGGGCGCTGGTGCCCCGGGCTGTGGATCAGGGGTACCGGGTGATTCTCGGGTGTGAGGATGCCTCGCGCGCCGATCCCGATTTCCTGTTGGAAGTGGCCGAGGCGGCCCAACAGGCGGGTGCCAGCCGTTTCCGGTTCGCCGACACACTCGGAATCATGGAGCCTTTCGGCGTCCATGAGCAGATCTCCCGGCTGGCGGCCAACTGCGACCTTGAGCTGGAGATGCATGCCCATGATGACCTGGGGCTCGCCACCGCCAATAGCCTGGCGGCGGTGAAAGCCGGCGCCACCCACGTGAATACCACGGTGAACGGGCTGGGTGAGCGGGCGGGTAATGCCGCACTGGAGGAGGTGGTCATGGGGCTTCAGCAGTTCTATCAACTGGAGACCGGTATCAGTCTGCAGTCCTTTCCGGCCCTGTCGGAGCTGGTGGCCCGGGCCTCCGGCCGCCCGGTCAGCTGGCAGAAGAGCCTGGTGGGCGAGGGTGTGTTTACCCATGAGGCTGGTATCCATGTCGATGGTCTGCTCAAGGATCCCCTGAACTACCAGGGGGTGGATCCGGCGCTGCTGGGGCGAAGCCATCAACTGGTTCTGGGCAAGCATTCCGGCAGCCATGCGGTGCGTGTCAGGTATCAGCAGCTCGGGCTGGACCTGGCGGATGCCGACGTCGCTTTTCTGCTGCCCCGTATACGTCAGTGGATGTGCAGCCACAAACGGCCTGTGGAGGACGCACAGCTGAAACTTTTTCACGAACAGATGCTGGCATCGGATTCAGTCCATCCCTGCCAGCCGCCAATGTCATCGGAGGTGACACACCATGACCCTCAACCCATTGTTTGAGAGTGCTGAAGAGCTGGACGAGGCCCTGGACGAACTGGACAGCGCCGAGGATTTCCTGATGTTTTTCGGGGTGGATTTCGATCCCCGGGTGGTTCAGGTCAACCGGTTGCACATCCTCCAGCGTTTCCACAATTATCTGGAACAAAGAAAGCCGTTGCCGGACGAAGGGGCGTCACGCTATGCCCTGTATCAGTCCCTGTTGTGTCAGGCCTATGAAAGCTTTGTCGGTTCCTCGGCCCAGCAGGAAAAGGTCCTCAAGGTGTTCAAACGGGGCCAGCCCGGCAGCGGTTTTGTCTCGCTGGGGGCGATCGGAGGTGTCTCATGAACCCGGTTTACGATTACGGTGACGAAGTCCGGGTGATACGCAACCTGCGCAACGACGGCAGTTTTCCGGGCAAGGACAAGGGCGATTTCCTGATCCGGCGAGGGCAGGTCGGCCATGTCCGTAACATGGGTACCTTCCTGCAGGATCAGATCATCTACACGGTCCATTTCGTCGAGGAAGACCTGCAGGTCGGATGCCGGGAAGAGGAACTTCAGCCGGCGAGTGCACCCTGGGTAGCCAGCCGGTATGAAAACCGGGACCGGGTGTTGGCCAGGCTGGGGCTGTCGGTCAGTGGCGAGGTTCTGGTCGAGCCCGGTGTTCAGGGTGAAATTCTTAAAGTGAACCGCAACGGGTCGGACGAGGTCACCTATGACGTGCTGTTTCCCGGCCAGCAGATCCTGATTGTTCCGGAATCTGCACTGCGGAGTCCGGAGGAGGCTGTTCATGTCGCTGAGTGAAGATCAACTGCTGGGCTATCTGGCCTTCAAGATTGCCGACGCCCGCTTCTCGCGTCCCCTCTCTGAACTGGAAACCCGGGACCTTGAAGCCGTGATGGCCCAGGCCCGCTGCCAGTATGAACTGGAGGAGAAAGTGCTGGCCGCACCGGAAAGCCGGAATATTTCCATCCCTGAAGCCACGGTGAATGATGCCTGGTTGCGAGTGAAGGCCCGGTATGACTCACACCGGGAGTTTGACAGCGCCCTGGCCCAACTGGATATGTCACCGGAAAGCTACCGACAGGCCCTGGCAAGGGAATTGCGCATCGACGCCGTTCTGGAGAAGGTGGCGGAGCAGGCTGCCAGGGTCAGTGATGAAGAAGCACTGGCGTTTTACCATCGCCACCCTGACAAGTTCACTTTGCCCGAAAAACGTCAGGCCCGGCACATCCTGATCACGGTGGAGGATGAGCGGGGGCCGGCCGGAGAACTGGAGGCCCTGCGCCAGATGGACCGGATTCTCGCCGAGATTAAGGAGGATGGCAGCAATTTCGGCCGCCTTGCCCTGCGCTATTCCCAGTGTCCCACTGCGGTCGAAGGGGGTCAGCTGGGTAAGGTCCCTCCGGGACTGCTCTATGAAGAACTGGAGTCGGTACTCTTTCGCATGGCCGAGGGCAGCGTCAGCCAGCCGTTACGCTCGCCATTGGGTTATCACCTGTTTTTTTGTGAGGAAGTGATCCCCGCAGAGCACAAGAGTTTTGCCCAGGCCCGGGACAAAATCATCGACTTTCTGGCAGACGCCAGGCGAAGCAAGGCGCAGAGGCAGTGGATAAAGCAGCTTTAGGCGCGTTTGAAGCTGGCAAGCGCCACAGCCGCTGTGACGAAGAGCCCGCCGAATAACCGGTTCATCTGGCGCTGGCGGCGGGGTGTGGTCATGAATCGCAACAACTGGCTGGCCAGCAGGGCGTACCCCAGCATAACCAGGCAGTCCACCAGGATCAGTGTTGTACCCATGGTCACCAGTTGCGGTCCATGGGGCGCATCCGCCACCAGAAACTGGGGAAAGAGCGCAATCAGAAAAACGGTGGCCTTGGGGTTAGTAACGTTCACCAGGGCAGCGTTCCAGAACTGCCGGCGAGGGCTGATGTCTGACTGTTCGTTGTCTTCCGCCGCCAGTACCGGTTCCCGCCACTTCTGTATGCCCAGCCAGATCAGATAGGCCACACCAATCCATTTGATGACGGTCAGCAGGGTGGCTGACGACGCGACCAGTGCGCCCAGGCCCGCCCCCACCAGCACAATCTGCGCGCCATACCCCAACTGCAGGCCCAGGATGGCCGGCAGGGACCGTTTGACACCGAAACGAACGCCGTTGCTCATGGTGTTCACCGCTCCGGCGCCCGGCGACACGCTGATCAGCACGGCAGCGATCAGAAAGGTAAGCCATAGTGTGAGTGTCATGAGGCAGTGTCCTCTTCGAATAGCAGGCTACCATTCTAGCACCAAACCGGTATCCCCGTGCCTGGCGAATGTTGGCGGCGTTGGAGTCATAAAACCGTAACAGGGCACGACGACCAGCCTGTTATCCTGTAGTGTTTTTATAACGGAATGACCAAGGCAGGAGTGAGGCAGCATGAGGATAATTGCGTTCTACAGTCCCAAGGGTGGCGTTGGTAAGACGGCGGCGGCGGTCAACACTGCCTACCTCGCCAGCCAGAATAATTGCCAGACCCTTCTGTGGGACCTCGACCCTCAGGGCGCCTCCAGTTTCTATCTGGCTGGTGCCGAGCCGGTTAAAGGCCGCAAGCTCTCCAAGTTGCTGGAAGGCAAGTCTCCGATGGCCAAGTTCATTCATGACGATGTCTACCCGGGGCTGGATTTCATCCCCGCGCACAGCAGCTTCCGGAATTTCGACATCAAGCTGGAGCAGGAGTCCGGCGATAACCAGCTCAAGAAACTGCTCGCGCCACTGTCTGAGGAAACCAGTCTGGTGGTTCTGGACTGCCCGCCGACGCTGTCCCGCCTGACCGAGCAGGTACTGAATGCCGCTGATAAGGTGTATGTACCCCTGGTTCCCACCTGGCTGTCGATGAACAGCTGGAACCAGTTGTATGACTTTGCCAAGGACAAGAAACTCGGTGCCAAGAAGCTGAGGCCCTTTTTCTCCATGGTCGACCGTCGCAAGAACCTGCACCGGGAACTGGTCGAGCGTGGCCCGGAGTTGATGTCCAACTGCACCAATGTGGCGGTGCCCTACGCCAGCGTGGTGGAACGGATGGGCGAAGAAGGCCTGCCCCTGGAAAAACTGGCACCCAACACGCCGGCAGCGGCCGCCTATCGCCAGCTCTGGCAGACGATTCAGAAGGATCTCTGGTGAGGGCTTTGGCCCTCCATTAGCAAGCAAGCTATTACCACCATTAACAGATTTAACCCCATTTTCCCCGAATCTGTCCTAGATTGAACGCAATGGAACCTCTTAATCGCTTCAAGGCCTCGGCCGGGAGTGATTAAGAGGTTCCTCTCATGTCTTTCTGACAGAGGGGGAAGCGTTTTGTCTACGATCACTTCGAATGGCCCCGGGCATGACAGTCACCGATGGGGGCTGCGCCGGTCCTCGTCCGAGCAATACCTGCGCGAACTGCTGAAACAGGCGAGCATCGAGGTCAATGGTCATCATGGCTGGGACCTGCAGCTGAATGATGCTAACGCCGCAGAGCAGATCCTTGCCCGGGGTAGTCTCGGCCTGGGCGAAAGCTATATGGACGGCGAATGGGATTGTGATCGCCTGGACCAGTTTTTCCATCGTCTGTTGAAAGCTCGTCTGCATGAGCAGGTGCGACCGTCGCGTGCACTGTTTCACATCCTCCGGGCGCGACTGCTTAATCGCCAGAACAGCCGCCGGGCCTGGCAGGTTGGGGAACGCCACTATGATCTGGGTAACACTTTCTACCGCTCTATGCTGGATTCCCGGATGACCTACACCTGCGGCTACTGGAAAGACGCCCAAACGCTGGAGCAGGCCCAGGAAGCCAAGCTGGACCTCATTTGCCGCAAACTGAAGCTGGAGCCCGGTATGCGGGTGCTTGATATCGGTTGCGGGTGGGGCAGCTTCATGAGCTACGCCGCCGAGCATTACGGGGTCGAGTGTGTCGGGGTGACGGTCTCACGGGAGCAGACTGCCTGGGCCCAACAGCAATACCCCCATCTTCCGCTGGAATTCCGATTGCAGGATTACCGGGAGGTGCAGGGACAGTTTGATCGTATTGTCAGCGTAGGGATGTTCGAGCACGTGGGGCGGAAAAACTATCGGACCTTCATGGAAGTGGCGCATCGCTGCCTGGCGGAGGATGGGCTGTTCCTGCTGCATACCATCGGCACCCGCGAAGACGCCCCCGGTTCTGATCCCTGGATGGACCGCTATATTTTCCCCAACGGCGAACTGCCCTCCCTGAGCCAGATCAGCACCGCCACCCGGCGGCTGTTCGATGTTGAGGACCTGCACAATTTGGGTATACGGATTTAATGGTT
>NZ_AXBV01000085.1:0-10851 GCF_000475255.1 Marinobacter sp. ES-1 | reverse complement strand
CTAAAAGAAGTGAAGACCCATAAAAACACAGCAACGGCAAGGAGCCACCGCTATGCAGAAAAACGAACCTCGGCTAAGAGATCAAGTCCGTGCCGTTATCAGAGTGAATCGCTACAGTATTCGTACAGAAAAATCCTACTGGTACTGGATTCGGTTTTTTATCCGCTTTCAAAACATGGAACACCCGCGTGAAATGGGTGCCCGAGAAGTGAATGAGTTTCTCACCTGGCTTGCCGTTCGTCGCAATGTAGCCGCTGCAACTCAGGCCCAGGCACTGAATGCGTTGGTATTCCTGTATGACAAAGTACTGGAAAAACCAATAGGCGATATCGGCGAGGTTATCCGGTCGAAAAAGCCACGCAAACTGCCGGTAGTGCTCACCCATGATGAAGCCATGGCCATCATAAATCAGCTGGGGGAAACAGATCGCCTGATTGCTTCCCTGCTATATGGTGCTGGCCTGCGAATTACGGAGGCCTGCCGGTTACGTATTAAAGATCTCGATTTTCAACAACAGGTCGTCACAGTTCGAGACGGCAAAGGCGCCAAAGACCGAACAACCCTGTTACCCGCCCCATTGCTGGCTCCGCTGCAATGTCATATCAATACTATTCGAAAAGCCTGGCGGGAACAGGACAAAGCGTTTCTTCATCCTGTCAGCCTTCCGTTTGCACTTGCCCGAAAATACCCGAATGCAGGTCGGTCTCTGGAATGGCAATGGCTTTTTCCGTCACCATCTATTAGCACCGATAATCTTGGCAACGTGGTTCGTCACCATCGGCATATTACCTCTGTTCAAAAGGCCGTACGCAATGCCGTCAAACAAGCTGGCATTGGCAAGCGGGCGGGTTGTCATACGTTCCGGCACACGTTTGCAACCGAGCTATTGAAACGCGGAACCGATATTCGCACCGTTCAGGATTTGCTCGGCCACTCGGATCTCCGAACTACCCAGATCTATACGCACGTTCTTGGCCAGGGCTTTGCCGGGGTTCGCAGCCCACTCGGATAGCACGTCAACTCTCGGACTTTTGCGGCGCATATCCAGAAACCCCACACAGGCCCCGGCTCTGTGGTCCGGGCCGCGTCGATAGAAGTCTTTTTGCATGAGGCTATGACATGAGGCTACGATAAGGAGGCCGTAGCCCGGATGCCACTGCGGGCAACACGGCACTTTGGTACTGGCTCCCAAGGCGCGGGGCAATCCTCCCTTGTGTTGATTCACTTGCTGGCAGGGGCCGGGTAACTTGCCAGTGTCGGTCGGTTTTTTATAACCGGTGAGCCATTGCAACTGCGCCGTCACACAGAAGTTTTTTGCCGTTGCCAACCACAAGGAAACATCATGAGAGATCTGATAACCCTGCGGGACATTGTCGGCCTGGGGAACCAGGCCAGCCCGATCAGCGATTCCGCGCTGGTGATTATCGATGCCCAGAACACCTACCGCGAAGGTGTTATGAAACTGGATGGCGTGGAGCCCGCACTGCAGGAGTGCAAGGCGTTGCTGGAGCGCTTCCGGGCGGCGGGGCGGCCGGTATTCCACATTCAACACGATGCCGGTGCCGGTTCACCCTACGACCTCACGGCACCGATTGGCCAGATCGCCGATGTGGTAGCCCCGGTAGATGGCGAGCCGGTGATCACCAAAAATTACCCGAATTCCTTCACCCAGACAAACCTGGATGACCAGCTGAAAGCCGCGGGCGTGCAAAATCTGATTCTGGCGGGTTTTATGTCCCATATGTGCGTGAACTCCACCGCCCGAGGCGCCTTCTCGCTGGGCTACAACCCCACGGTGGTTGCCGCAGCCACCGCTACCCGTTCCTTGCCGTCCCGGGCGTCTGGCAAAGCCGTGCCCTCGGAGCAGGTGCAGGAAGCCGCCTTGGCTGCGCTGTCAGATCTGCCCTCGGCGGTGGTGCCGTCGGTAGCTGACGTACCAGACTAAGCACTATCGAGATACCTCGCCGTCTAAAGGATGGTGAGGTATCCGTCAATTCGTTATCTTCCTATCATACGTTCATCAACTTAGTGCTACCCTCATTAAAGCTGCGATAAGGCCAGCCCGGCCATGACCCAGGATTGATGATGAGAGGTAACTGCATGCTTCGAGTTTCTATTGCCATTGCTCTGGGAGCTTCACTGCTGGTTGGTTGTTCAGCATTCAGCCCTTCCTCGGCCCGATCGCGGCCACCATGATGGCCTGCGCCGATATGGCCACTGCAGACCGGTTCCGGCAGCGGCTGGGCAAGGTGGAGGGGTATTTGCTTGAGGGCCTGAAACTGCACCTGCAAAATGCCCGTGGCAAGACTCTGCTGTCGTTCCAGAAAACGGATTAGGTCGGTCGCCCATTCCAAACAGGTGTGTGCCAAACCGGTAGGGCGTCAGATCTGGTGGCTGGCGGATGTAATTGACCATTGGGATAAGCTACAAATGGCCTCTTTCGCCACCATTGATGGCAAGGAAGTACCCTACCAGCAAGGCGGTGTTACCGGGCTACTGCATCCGGAGGATCTACTGCGTCGATTTGGCCTGGAAACAACCGAACTGGCACCCGGACAGGCCATGCTTTGCGGAACACTACCCGTGATCGGAGGTGTTCGCCCGGCAGAAACATTTCGGATGGTGTTAACGGATCCGGTCAGAGGCCGCTCTCTGGAGCATGCTTACAACGTTGAGACCCTGTCGGTGATAAAATGACACGACTCGAAACTACAGCGCTCAAGCCATTGCCAGCGGAATCTCTGGCAGACCTACTCACTGGCCTGGCCGCTGGCCACTGGCAAGCCGGTGAGCTACTGGATATCTGCCAGGCCAACATCGATAAAGGTGATCACCCGGATCGGCAGGTTTATACCCGCCGGTTCGATGGCCAGGCAAAAGCCGAAGCCCGGGCTATAGACGGCTTGCGAGGCGCCGGTGTACCCACTGGTGAGCTGGCTGGCTTACCGATCGCATTGAAAGTTCTGTTCGACGTGGCAGGAGAAGTTACCCACGCCGGTAGCCAATGGTGGGACACTCCAGCCAAAGCCGATGCGCTGATCGTAACTCGCTTGCGCCGTGCCGGGGCCGTTATTACCGGGCACACCAACATGACCGAATTCGCCTATTCCGGGCTTGGCATAAACCCCCATTACGGCACACCGGATAACCCTGTCGCTCCCGGCCGGATTCCCGGCGGCTCATCTTCCGGCGCCGCCGTCGCCGTGGCCCGATACATGGCCGCAGCGGCTATCGGCTCCGATACCGGCGGTTCAGTTCGTATTCCGTCAGCGTTCTGCGGCCTGGTCGGTTTTAAACCGTCGCAAAGCCGCATTCCACGCACGGGCTCCTTTCCGCTGTCCGATAGCCTCGACTCTATCGGCCCTATGGCTCGAACCGTCGACTGCTGTGCACGCATTGATGCTGTTCTGGCAGGGCAACCGGCGACACCTTTAAAGCCTCGTTCATTGGCTGGCCTGCGTTTTGCCGTCCCTACCAACTACATGCTCGACGATGTTTCAGCCGAAATTTCTGACGCTTTCGGCCGTAGCCTGAAGGCTCTTCGCGGCGCGGGCGCAATAATTGACGAGGTCGCGGTTCCGGTACTGGACGCCCTGCCAGAGCTATTGGAGGGCGGCGGTTTTACCGCTGCAGAGAGCTACCATCTGCACCGGGACTGGCTGGCAGCTTGCGGAGATCGCTATGACCCAAGAGTCCGTACTCGCATCGAGCGCGGTGCCTCTCTCACCGCCTCCGATTACATCGAGCTGCTGCACCGCCGACAAAATCGCAAACAACAGGCCGACCAGTGGTTGTCAGCCTACGACGGATTGTTGGCACCCACCGTGCCAATTGCCCCACCACGTTTTGAGGAACTCGTTGATGATGAGCGCTATGGGCGGCTGAACCTGCTGGTGTTACGCAACCCGAGCGTCGCCAACCTGCTGGATTTATGTGCCATTACAATTCCGAATCACCCGCAGGGCGCGCTGCCATCCGGGCTAATGCTGGTTGGCCGAAATGGAACGGATCGGCAATTGCTCAACACTGCAGCAGGCCTTGAGAGGATACTCTCAACCCTATGCTGAGCGTTCTGATTGTCAAACTGGTGGCAACCGCAGCAGTGGTGATTGGGGTGTCGGTGGCCGTTGGCAAAATGGGCCCCCGGCTTGGCGGCATTCTGGCAGGCACGCCGATTATTCTTGGCCCCGGCTACTTCTTTATGCTTCAGGAGCGCTCAACCGAGTTCCTGCAAGCCGCCGCGCTGTCGACTCTGCACGCACTGATCGCAACGCTTATCTTCGCTATCAGCTTCGTGCTGTCCGCCGGGCGTTTGGGGGTATTCACCAGCCTGTCACTGGCAACGGGCAGCTGGATACCCGCTTCGCTTCTATTTTCATTGCTACCCGGAGGCGTATGGGGTGCCCTTCTGGCGTACGGCTTGGTGCTTTTGACGGCTGAGTTCATACGCCACAGGCTGCAACTAAGGCACACGGTCGTAATTGCTCGATCAGGCTGGTTCGATCTGCTATTACGGGGCCTGCTGGCTGGCATTCTGGTAAGTATTGCAACAACCCTGGCGGCGAGAACCGGCCCGCTCCTTTCCGGTATATTGGTGGGGTTTCCTGTGGGTTTGTTCACGATTGGCTGGACACTCTACGAGCGCTACGGCCCGGAAGTGGCAAGAGCAACGGTAAGCATGGCCCAAAAAGGCATGCTCAGCCTCGTAGCCTTTGCACTGGCGCTGGCACTGGTGGTAGACACTTTGCCTCCTATGGCCACTTTTGCCGTGGCATTGGCTGCCTCGATGGCAGTGAGCCTGGGAATTTTTGTCTTAAGCCAGTGGCGTTACCGCATGGTTAAAACAGGAGAGGCTATATGAGCACGCTTTTGATCAATGCCGATATGGGGGAAAGCTTCGGCCCATGGGTCATGGGAATGGATGAGCATGTCATGCCCCACGTGGATCTTGCCAACGTAGCCTGCGGCTTTCACGCATCCGACCCTCACGTTATCCGGCGTACCCTGCGCCTGGCCAAAGCCCATCAGGTGAAGGTCGGCGCTCACCCATCCTATCCGGATCTGGTGGGTTTTGGCCGACGCTCTATGGCTTGCTCACCTGCTGAAGTGGAAGACCTTGTGCTGTACCAGATCGGGGCTCTGTCCGGGCTTTGTCGGGCTGAAGGTCTGCGGCTACATTACGTGAAACCCCACGGCGCACTGTACAACGATACGA
This sequence comes from Marinobacter sp. ES-1, assembly GCF_000475255.1. Lineage (NCBI taxonomy): Bacteria > Pseudomonadati > Pseudomonadota > Gammaproteobacteria > Pseudomonadales > Marinobacteraceae > Marinobacter > Marinobacter sp. ES-1. Next base: position 5,636 of record NZ_AXBV01000085.1, on the reverse strand, counting down.
TCCGGGATCCCGCTTTGTTTGAAGCCGTGGTCAGGGCGGTCAAAGATTTCGATGACTCTCTGCCCCTGATGACTATGGCAGCCTGTGACACGTCGATGGTACAGGACATTGCCGACCGGTATGGCATAACCCTATGGTTTGAGGCCTTTGCGGACCGCGCTTATGATCAGCACGGGCATCTGGTGTCCAGGCGACTGCCCGGTGCCGTTCATGAAGACCCGAAGGAAATCCTGGCACAGGCCATTACGATCGCCAAAGGTGAACCACTCACCGCCAGCGACGGCAGCAAGATCGTTTTGCAAGCCGACACCTTGTGCGTGCATGGGGACAACAACGAATCCATCGCTGCCATCCAGTCCATTCGGGAAGCCATTCAGGCACTGGGAAGCCAGGCATGAACACAGGCTCCGTCACAACCCTGCCCCGGCTGGAATCTGCGGGACTGGATGGCTGGATGGTTCGGCTGTTCGATAGCATTGATGAAGCCAACCTGCCCTGGATCACCGCGTTGCTGCAGCGCTGCGAATCGGTATTCGGAACGGCGCTGGTGGACCTGGTGCCGTCCTACACTACCTTGCTGGTGGTTTTCGATCCCGTGCAACTGAGTCCGTTGGAAGCGCAACAGAAGATCACCAGCCTGCTCACGGACCTGACACCGGAGGGCAACCCCGGCACCCGCCAGATCCATGAACTGCCCACGCTCTACCATGCCAGCGTTGGGCCAGACCTTGAGCGGGTCGCGGAACATACGGGACTGTCGGTGGCTGAGGTCATCGCGTGCCACAGCCAGAAAACCTACCGCGTTTTTGCCCTGGGCTTTGCGCCAGGCTTTGCCTTCATGGGCCTGACGGCCCCAGAACTGGAATGCCCGAGACTCGACACACCCCGTAAAAAAGTCCCGGTGGGCAGCGTGGCCATTGCCGCGCGCCAGACCGCCGCATATCCCACCGCCACCCCAGGCGGCTGGAACCTTCTGGGTCGCACCAGTGCCCGCCTGTTCGACCGAGAAAGAGAAGGTTTCAGCCTGCTGAATGTGGGCGACCAGGTACGCTTTGTTCCGACCTCTCGAGAGGCGTTTGAACGTAGCGGAGGCGACATTACCCCCATGGAGGCATGCCAATGACCACCCTGCCCCAGAGCGACATCGCGATCCGGGTGCTCCGGGCCGGGCCGCTTGCGCTGCTTCAGAACCGCGGCCGCTTTGGTGTCCGGCACCTGGGGGTCACTCAAGGCGGTCCGGCCGACCTGTATTCCTGGGCCTGGGCCAACCGGCTGGCCGGTAATCCCTGGGGCTCGGCAAGCCTTGAAATTACCTTTGGCGGACTGCAACTGGTGGCGGAACGCGATCTTGATATTGCCATCGCCGGAGCCGATCTTGGCGCCACGCTGGAGGGCCATCCGGTTCCGCTTTGGCAACGGGTACGCTGGGCCGAAGGCCAGAAACTGACGTTTGGCACCCCGGTAAGCGGGCTGCGGGCGTATCTATCTGTACACGGTGGCTTTGCGGCTCCGCCAGCGATGGGCAGCGTAGCCTGTGTCGCCCGGGAGCAACTGGGCGGCTTTGATGGCTACGGCCGCAAGCTGGCGGATGACGACAGGTTAAGCACGTTCAGACCGGGTATCACCGCAGCACCGGGCATCACCCAGGCCCCGCCGCATGCCCGCCCGGATTTCCGGGAGCCGCCGCAGCTCGACCTGCTGCCAGGTGCGCAGATTGCCGAATTCACCGGCCGCAGCCTGTTTGACGCTTTCAACACCTGGTGGCGGGTGGATGACCGGGCAGACCGCATGGGTGTGCGCCTCACCGGCCCCAAATTACAGTGCCGAATCCGATCGCTGATTTCAGAGGGCATCAACCTCGGAGGGGTTCAGGTGCCACCCGATGGCCAGCCGATCGTATTACTCAACGACCGTCAGACCATCGGAGGCTATCCGAGACTGGGTGCGCTTTCGCCGCTGGCCGCGTCCCGGCTGGCCCAATGCCTCCCCGGACAGGAAGTCAGGCTGGTCGCCCGCAGCAGTGAAGCGGTGCTCCGGGAATACCGCGCTTTTCTGGCCGGGTTCAAGGGCTGATTGCTGTATTTTCAACTCGTTGCCGAGTTTATCCGCAGATGCCCGCCATGGAATCGCAGGTGCGCTTCGATAAAGCTCGCGATAAAGAAGTAGCTGTGGTCGTAGCCCTCCCGGAAATTGAGCTCCAGCGGGTAATTGCTGATGCTGGCTGCGGTCTCAAGCGCCTCTGGCTGAAGCTGTTCAGTCAGGAAATTATCCGCATCGCCCTGGTCGACCAGGGCTGGTACGAACTGCCTTGCCTCGCGCATCAGTAGGCTAGCGTCGTATTCGGCCCAGCGTGAGGTGTCTTTGCCCAGGTAGGCTGTGAAGGCCTTCCTGCCCCATGGGCAATTTACCGGATTGCTGATCGGGCTGAAGGCCGATACGGACCGGTATCTTTCAGGGTTGCGAAGAGCCAGAACGAGGGCACCATGACCCCCCATTGAATGACCTGCAATCGAGCGTTGATCCGTTACCGGGAAAACAGATTCAATCAGTGCAGGCAGCTCATTCAGCACATAGTCGTACATGCGGTAGTTGGGATGCCATGGGCTTTCGGTAGCGTTCACGTAGAAGCCAGCGCCCTGGCCAAGATCGTAGCTTTCATCATCGGCAATGTCATCGCCGCGGGGGCTGGTGTCCGGTGCCACGATGGCCATGCCCAATTCCGCGGCCACACGATGGGCGCCGGCTTTCTGCATGAAGTTTTCATCGGTACAGGTCAGGCCGGACAGCCAATAGAGCACCGGTACTTTTTCCCCGTTGGCTACTCCTGGCGGAAGGTAGATCGCAAATCGCATTCTGCAACCCAGGGTTTCAGAACGGTGACTGTACTGCTTGTGCCAGCCACCGAAGCTCTTGTTGCTGCTCAGGTTTTCGATTGTCATCGGGACCTCCATCGGTCGGCCACCTGCGGGGCAGGTGGCCGTCGCGATTACTTGTCGAAATGAATAACGCTGCGGATGCTCTTGCCCTCATGCATCAGCTCGAAGGCCTCGTTGATGTCATCAAGCCCCATGGTGTGGGTGATGAAATCATTAAGCTTGAATTCACCCTGCAGGTAACGCTCGACAATACCAGGCAGCTCGGAACGGCCTTTGACCCCTCCGAAGGCGGAGCCTTTCCAGACGCGACCGGTAACGAGCTGGAACGGGCGGGTGGAAATCTCCTGGCCTGCCCCGGCAACGCCAATAATGACCGACTCGCCCCATCCCTTGTGGCAACATTCCAGTGCGGACCGCATGACATCGACGTTGCCGATGCATTCGAAGGAATAGTCCACGCCACCGTCAGTCAGTTCAACGATCACTTCCTGAATCGGCTTGTCATAGTCTTTGGGATTGATGCAGTCGGTTGCGCCAAGCTGTCGTGCCAGGTCGAATTTGCTGTCATTGATATCGATGGCAATGATTCGGCTCGCCTTGGCCATGGTCGCGCCAATAATTGCGGAGAGGCCGATGCCGCCGAGACCGAAAATGGCCACCGTAGCGCCTTCTTCCACCTTGGCGGTATTCATGACCGCGCCCATGCCGGTGGTTACGCCGCAGCCGAGCAGGCACACCTCTTCCAGCGGGGCTTCCTTGTTGACCTTCGCCAGCGAAATCTCCGGCAGAACGGTGTACTCGGAGAAGGTCGAGCAACCCATGTAGTGATAGATTGGCTGTCCGTCCTTGTAGAAGCGGCTGGTGCCGTCGGGCATCAGCCCCTTGCCCTGGGTTTCGCGGATTTTCCCGCACAGGTTGGTTTTGCCGGACAGGCAGAATTTGCACTCGCCACATTCGGGGGTATACAGGGGAATAACGTGATCGCCGACGGCAACACTGGTAACGCCTTCACCAATCGCCTCTACAATGCCGCCGCCTTCATGGCCAAGGATGGCTGGAAAGTTGCCCTCGGGATCCTCACCCGAGAGGGTAAACGCATCGGTGTGGCATACACCGGTTGCGATCACTTTTATCCGTACTTCCCCTGCTTTCGGGGGCATCACGTCCACCTCTTCAACCGACAGTGGCTGACCCGGGCCCCAGGCAATTGCTGCTTTTGATTTGATTATCTCAGCCATAACGTTCTCCATTGATTATTCAGGAAGGGCGGGACGCCCAAACGAAGTCCATATTGTATTTATGGTCATTTGATTGATAATCGCTGCTTTTATCAAATCACCTTTACGTGTGTGCAATAATCGGGTGGTGCAAAGCAAACGGGGAAAACCATGTATCGCTGGGAAGGGATAAACGAGTTTGTGGCGGTTGCCGAAACCGAGAGTTTCACGCGTGCCGCGAAGCGACTGGATGTGTCGACGGCACAGGTCAGCCGTCAGGTCAGTGCCCTGGAGGCCCGCCTATCGACCCGGTTGTTCTACCGCACCACACGCCGGGTGTCGGTAACCGAGGCCGGACAGATCTTTTACCAGCACTGCCGACAGGTACTCGACGCCCTGGAGCAGGCCGAGCGCTCTATTACCAACATGCAGCTGGTCCCGCGAGGCAGGCTGAGGCTGACTGCGCCGGTGACCTATGGAGAGAAATCCATTGCTCCGTTGGTCAATGACTTTGTTTTGCGATACCCCGAACTCGACGTGGACATGAAACTTACCAACCAGACGCTGGACCTGGTGGCTGAAGGATACGATCTGGCTGTTCGCATGGGTAAGCTGGAGGATTCGACCCTGATGGCCCGACGCCTGGCATCGCGAACCCTATACGTGTGTGCCTCGCCGGATTATCTCGCCACGCAAGGCACGCCCCACTCGTTGTCCGAACTGGCGAACCACAACTGCCTGTTGGGAAACCTGGATTACTGGCGCTTCCAGGAAGCGGGCCAGCCGCGCAACGTGCGGGTAACGGGGAACATCCGCTGCGACAGTGGCAGGGCACTGCTTGATGCCGCCCTCAAGGGCATTGGTATTGTTCAACTACCGGATTACTACGTTCAGAACGCTCTGGATTCCAGGCTGTTGATTCCGGTGCTTACCCATTACCAGGAAGACGATGACGGTATCTGGGCGGTGTATCCCCATAACCGTCATCTATCGCCGAAGGTGCGCATGCTGTTGGATTTCCTTGCCGAGTCCCTGAAACCTGGCGGTCCTCCGTTGGACGCTCCAGGCGTGGACGATTAGGCAATGAACCGACGGGATTGTGTATTTAAGGAGCGGCGGTTTACGGCCAGACTTTTCTGCATAAGGCGATGGTCTTACCCCTGAATGCCTCAATTCCGGAACCCGTTTAATCAGTTTCGGAAAACCAAGGTTTAACAAAGGAGATCGACCAACATGATTCTCGAAGAGACTTACACATTCGTCATGCGATAGCGAACAGCTTGCACCAACCAGACGGATGGCGAAAGGAACCAGAACGCAAACCGCACCAACCCGATTACTGTTTGAACTGGACGGCCCCGCGACTAGGGCACGCCATGAATAACCATGCTGCGGGTGACTTTGGCAACCAACTCCGGCAACAACTTTTCCGGCCTTGGCCATCACCAACAAAGGCGGCTTTGCAGCCAAGTCCGATGCTAAGGCCCTTGCACTGAGCCCGCCAAAAATGAAGACGGCCTGGGCCATTAACGCGAAGCTTAGC
>NZ_AXBV01000084.1:0-11593 GCF_000475255.1 Marinobacter sp. ES-1 | reverse complement strand
GCCGGGCCTTTGTGTTTCTGGCGATAGCTGTTACAGGGTGAACTCTGTTTTCAGCTTTTTCTCGGCCAGTTGGTTTTTCAGCTTGGCCACCTTGGGCAGGCCATTCTCGAACGGCGGGAAGCTCTCACCCTCAATCAGCGGCTGCAGGTAGTCACGGCACTCCTCGGTAATGCCGAAGCCGTCATCCGTAATGTAGTGGATAGGCATTTTCTTTTCCTGGTTAGCCACTTCGCTCAGGTTGGCCTGGCCAATGCTCCAGCGGTAAGGCTTGGCCTGGTCCCGCACGATGGTGGGCATCAATGCCTGTTTGCCGTTCAGGGCCATTTCCACGGCAGCCTTGCCCACGGAGTAGGCCTGTTCTACGTCGGTAGCGGAGGCAATGTGCCGCGCTGCGCGCTGCAGGTAATCGGCAACGGCCCAGTGGTACTTGTGGCCCAGGGCCTGTTTCACCATATTGGCCAGGGCCGGTGCAACACCGCCCAGCTGGGTGTGGCCGAAGGCATCCTTGGCGCCAGCGTCGGCTACAAACCGGCCGTCTTCGTACTGGGCACCTTCCGAGGCAACCACCACGCAGTAGCCGTAATCTTTCACGCACTGGTCTACCCGCTCCAGGAACTTCTCCCGGTTGAACGGGATTTCCGGGAACAGGATGATGTGGGGCGGCTCCCCTTCACCCTGGCCGGCCAGTCCGCCGGAAGCGGCAATCCAGCCCGCGTGCCGGCCCATCACTTCCAGGATGAACACCTTGGTGGAGGTTTCGCACATAGACTTGATGTCCAGGCTGGCTTCCAGGGTAGAGGTGGCAATGTACTTGGCGACCGAGCCAAAACCGGGGCAGCAGTCGGTGAACGGCAGGTCGTTATCAACGGTCTTGGGCACGCCGATGCAGGTAATCGGATAACCCATCTTGTCGGCCAGCTGGGACACCTTGTAGGCGGTATCCTGGGAGTCGCCGCCACCGTTGTAGAAGAAGTAGCCGATGTCGTGGGCGCGGAAGACTTCGATCAGGCGTTCGTACTCGCGCTGGTTTTCCGACAGGTTCTTCAGCTTGTAGCGGCAGGAACCGAAAGCGCCGCCCGGGGTATGAATCAGCGCCTGGATGGCGTCGTCTGACTCCAGGCTGGTATCAATCAGCTCTTCTTTCAGGGCGCCGATGATGCCGTTACGGCCGGCAAACACCTTGCCGATCTTGTCCGGGTGCTGGCGGGCGGTCTGAATAACGCCACAGGCACTGGCGTTAATAACGGCGGTTACCCCGCCAGACTGGGCATAAAACGCATTCTTGATAGCCATCTCGGGCTAAAGCCTCCTGCTGGTTCAATGATGGCGCAAATCATACGCGAATCAGGTGGAAGTTTCATGAGCATATACCGTGCCCTTGACCCCGCAGAAAGTATGGTAGAGGCTTGGCAGGTTTCAAACCGGAGGCCTTACCTTAATGCACATACACATACTGGGAATCTGCGGCACTTTCATGGGCAGCCTGGCGGTCATCGCCCGGGAACTGGGGCACACTGTGACCGGCTCCGACCAGGGGGTATACCCGCCCATGAGCACCCAGCTGGAGGCCCAGGGTATCTCGTTAATGGAAGGCTACCGGGTGGAGAACCTGGAGCCCAGGCCGGACCTGGTGCTGATCGGTAATGCCATGTCCCGGGGCAACCCGGAGGTAGAAGCCGTGCTGAACCGGCGCATCGATTACATGTCCGGCCCCGAGTGGCTGGCCCGGGAAGTTCTGCGCCATCGCTGGGTGATGGCGGTGGCCGGCACCCACGGCAAAACCACCACCACCGCCATGCTGCTGTGGATCCTGGACCAGGCAGGGTTTGATGCCGGCTACCTGGTGGGCGGCGTGCCCCAGGATTTCCCGGTGTCCGCGCGCCTGGGCAGCAGCGACTTCTTTGTCATCGAGGCCGATGAATACGACAGCGCGTTCTTTGACAAGCGCTCCAAGTTTATCCATTACCGCCCGAACACCCTGATCCTGAACAACCTGGAATACGACCACGCCGATATTTTCGAGAGCGTGGAAGCCATCGAGCGCCAGTTCCACCACCTGGTGCGTACCGTTCCGTCCCAGGGTCTGATCATTCGTCCGGCCCTGGACCAGCATCTGGATAATGCGTTGGAAATGGGCTGCTGGAGCCCGGTGCAGGATACCGCCATCGGCAGCGAGATCAGTCGCACCTCAGACTGGCGCGCGGAGCTGCTGGCAGAAGACGGCAGCCGCTTTATGGTCATCCACCACGAGCAGCCGGTGGCTACCCTGAAGTGGAAGCTGACGGGTATGCACAACGTGCGTAATGCGCTGTCAGCCATTGCCGCCGCCCGCCATGTGGGTGTAACGCCGGACCATGCCGTGGCCGCCCTGTGCCGATTCTCCGGTGTTAAGCGACGGATGGAGCTGGTGGGCGAGGTTGGTGGTGTGCGGGTGTATGACGACTTTGCCCATCACCCGACGGCCATTGCCCTGACCCTCGAGGGCTTGCGCAGCCAGGTGGGGGAGGAGCCGATTCTTGCCATTATCGAGCCCCGCTCCAATACCATGAAACAGGGTGTACACCAGCAGACCCTGATTCCCAGTGCCGCGGCAGCAGACCGTGTACTCTGGGGTAACCTGAGCGAGATGAACTGGCTGCCGGAACTGGTGAACGGCTGGCGTGCCGAGCACGGCGAGCTGGACCACCATGCTGTGGAAGAGTCGGTCGATGCCCTGATTGCCCGGGCCGTGGATCAACTGCCGGAAACCTGCCACATTGTGATCATGAGTAACGGTGGCTTCGGTGGTATTCACCGCAAACTGGTTGCCGAACTGGAGAAGCGTCGTGGCTGAAACATCACCGGTAATTAACCTGGCATTTACCGGCGCGTCCGGGGCCCAATACGGACTGCGCCTGCTGCAGTGCCTGGTAGCCAACGGTTGCCGGGTGAACGTGATGATCAGCAAGGCGGCCCAGGTGGTGATGGCCACTGAAACCGATTTTCGCCTGCCCGGCTCCACACCCGCCATGGCGGAGGCTTTATCGGCCTATGCCGGTGCCGAAGATGGCCAGGTGCAGGTGTTCGGCCGGGAAGAATGGTTCTCGCCCCCGGCCTCCGGCTCCGGCGAGAAAGCTCCACTGGTGGTTTGCCCCTGCAGCACCGGCACCCTGTCGGCCCTGGCCACCGGTGCCAGCAACAACCTGATCGAGCGGGCCGGGGATGTCGCCCTGAAAGAGCGCCGCAAACTGATCCTGGTGTTGCGGGAAACTCCCTATTCCGAAGTGCACCTGGAGAACATGCTCAAGCTCACCCGCATGGGGGCGGTGATCATGCCGGCCAGCCCGGGTTTCTATCACAACCCTCAATCCCTGGATGACCTGGTGGACTTCATGGTGGCCCGGATTCTTGACCACCTGGACTTGCCGCAAACCCTGGTCCCGCGCTGGGGTGCAAAGAACGCGGACTGATGCCTTCCCCGGGCGTTGGTTTTGGCCAAAGCGATTGATGGTTTTCACCATTGAGCCAAAACCCGCCCCGCCACAGACTTGCTGAACACAACGATAAACCAACCCGTTCACCGAGGTTCAGCATGATTCCACGTACTCTGTTCGACGCCGATCTTGAAGGCTTTCGCGATTCCGTTCGCAAGTTCCTGGAACAGGAAGCCGCGCCTTATCACGAGCAATGGGAAAAGGATGGCCAGGTCAGCCGCGAGCTCTGGCGAAAGGCGGGGGAGCTGGGCTTTCTGTGCCCGATGCTGCCGGAAGAGTACGGCGGCGTGGGGGCCGATTTCCGCTACTCGGCGGTGATTATGGAAGAAATCTCTCGGGCCGGTTTGTCCGGCATTGGCTGGGGACTGCACTCCGATATTGTGGCGCCGTACATCCTGAACTACGGCTCGGAAGAGCAGAAGCAGAAGTACCTGCCGAAAATGGCCTCCGGTGAAATGATTACCGCCATCGCCATGACCGAGCCGGGCGCCGGTTCTGACCTGCAGGGCGTAAAGACCACCGCCATTCGCCAGGGCGACCACTACAATCTCAATGGCTCCAAAACGTTTATCACCAACGGTCAGCTGGCAGACCTGGTGATCGTTGTGGCCAAGACCGATCCCAAGGAAGGCGCCAAGGGCACCAGCCTGTTGCTGGTGGAAACCGCCTGGGAAGGCTTCGAGAAAGGCCAGAACCTGAACAAGGTGGGCATGAAGGCCCAGGATACCTCTGAGCTGTTCTTCCAGGATGTAAAAGTGCCGGCCGATAATCTGTTGGGCAGCATGGAAGGGCAGGGCTTCTTCCAGCTGATGCAGGAGTTGCCGGCGGAGCGCCTGCAAGTGGCCCTGACTGCCGTAGCCGCTGCCGAAGCAGCCTGGCAGTGGACCCTGGACTACGTGAAAGAGCGCAAAGCCTTCGGTAAACCGGTTATCGCGTTCCAGAACACCCGTTTCAAGCTGGCGGAGCTGAAAGCCGAAATCACGGCCGCCCGAGTGTTTACCGACCGCTGCCTTGAGCTGCACCTGGACAAGAAGCTGGATATCCCCACTGCAGCCATGCTCAAGCAGCACACCACAGACCTGCAGTGCAAGGTGATGGATGAATGTGTGCAGCTGCACGGCGGCTACGGCTATATGTGGGAATACCCCATTGCCAGGGCCTGGGCTGATTCGCGGGTGCAGCGCATCTATGCCGGCACCAACGAAATCATGAAAGAAATCGTGGCTCGTTCATTCTGAGGGTTTTGACCCGACTGGCCCCGACACCGTGCGGGGCCAGTGCTTTACCAAACTTTACAATTTGCCAAGCCTGTCAAGGTCTCCCGGCAGGACATCCCCTAAAGTAGCGGCACAACCTCTAACAAGGATAACCGGTTGCCGCGATGAAACGCCTGACTGCTCTCTCCGTTCCCCTGCTTACCCTTGCCATCGCCGGTTGTGGCGAAGAATCCGACCAGCTGCCCGTGGATGGCCGCGAATTCGATGGCGTGAATTACAGCGAACCGGCGCCGTATCAGGGGCGGGTGATTGATGGCTATCTGAGGAATGCCAGGGTGTGGCTGGATGTGAACGGTGATGGAAAGTACACCGCGGAGTCGTTCACTGTAGAGCTGGATAATGGCAATTCTGCGGTTATCGAAGGCGGAGAACCCATGGCCATGAGTGGTCAGGATGGCGCGTTCAGCCTGGACCTTGCCGCTTTGCAGTTGTCACCCCAGGAAGGCCGACCGCTTGATCCACGGGACTACCCGCTGTTCGCAGCCGCTATTCCCGGAACCACGGTTGAGCAGACCGAAGTGGGGGATCAGGCCATAGCCGTGGGCTATGCTTTGTCGGCTAATCCCGGTGTCCGCAATGTAACGCCGCTGACCACCCTGGCCCGTTACCAGACGGCATTGGAATTGATGCCCGGGGGCGATCTGGGTGAGAGCCTGGCTGGCATCAACGTGACTGCGGATTATATCCGTGGGCAGGATGACCGGGCCCATGCCTATGCCCGGGCACTGGTGAAGTTTATGACGCAGCAGGTGGCAAGCAGCATGCCCGAAAGGGCGGGCGCAGAGCTTAGCCTTAGCCCGGAAGAGGCCCGGCTTCTGGGCACTTCCCTGTTGCGGCACGCTCCGGCCGTAATTACGGCCGTAGATCAGGCGGCTGGCGATGACTACTCCAGCGTGGCGATCGATACTCTGGAACTGCCGGATGTCACCGTCAGTATCACCGATCCGCTGGTGCTGACGGGTCAGCAGGTCTTTGCCCGCGCGGAAAGTGGTGAGCTGCCGGTGGCGCCGGATAACCTGGTTGCCTCAACCGGGCTTGAGTTTGAGTACGGTGAAGACGGGCGGCTGGCTAAAATTGTGGCGAATGGCTGCCTGGCGCTGTCGATGCCGGAACTGGCCCGGCTGATTGAAGCTGGTGGTTATATGGGCAGGCTTTCTACCCAGTGGCTGCCCTCGGTATCCCTCGCGCCAGCGGGTTGGGATGCGTTCAATCCTGAAAACGATCCCGACCAGGCAGTGGATGAAACTCTGACCTTTGACTGGGATGCCCGGATAATCGAATTCCAGACGTCGACACTTTGCCATGCAGCCAGGGGCATCGAACCGGCGTCCACCGAGCTTGGAGCCGGAGCGGAGGTTAGCTATAGCTGGAGTGAGCAGGACGGTGCAATTTCGGAGCTTGTTGCGACAGTCGGTGGCGTTGGTGCGAACGCGGGGGTTGTCTACCGGCTAGCTCCGGGTTCAGGGGAGTTGGTGGCCGATTACACTATTACCAAAGATGGCCAGCCACTCGAGTCTGTTGAACGGCAGGGCGAACCTGATCCCTGTAAGCCGGTTGACGAAGAAATCGCACAGGAAAACTTTGTAGTTACCGAAACCCTTGGCTATCTGTTTGCCGGCTATGAGCCACAGCCGACAACCTTTACCGACCTGGCGTTCGAATACGATACCCGAACGCTTTCAACAGACGGTGCTGAGGTAAAGGTCAATCGCCTCCTGCGCTATGCATTCCTGGATCCGGCGCTGGCCGGTTCGGGCAATGTGACGGCAGACGCCGGGTTCCAGTGGTTACTGCACTACGACTCCACGCCGGATGTAAATGCTCCGAACCTGATTCGGGAGGCTTATCTGTCTGATTATTCTGTGCAGAGCTGCGGAACCGGCAGGCCCGCGCCAGCCAGGGCCTACGCGAAGGTCGAGTACAGTTACATGAAGTTATCCGAGTATTTACTGGAAGCAATCCAATAAGAGTCAGGTGGATGTCGGGTGACGCTGTGCGCCCGGCAGCCCAGGCAGGATGATTGGGGGCGAAAGTACAAGGAAAACAAACGCAGAAAAACCGACAGCAGGCCGTTTGGCTTGGGCAGTGGCGCATCGTGCTTTTAAGGCTTTCTAAGGAATCTTTGTGGTTTTACCCATAAAGCTTCCGAGAACCGGAAGCATATAGTTTCCAAGCCCCTTCTTGCCCCCACCATAATCTCTCTATTGAAAGTGCCAGAATCCGTCAGGAATAGATGGGTGATGGAAGTTTTGGGTAGGCTCTATACACATGAAGAAACACCTTTTCCGTAAGGGCTGATATTTCTTCTTCCTCATAGTCATCCACGGGAAGACCGGTGCCCTCATCATAAAGGAAGTCGAAAATTTGCTGTTTGACTGCGTCGCGGGTTGATTCTTTTTGTCGCCAGTTTGATACGCGAAGTCTTTCTGCTTTCAAGGTTTCAAGTAACTGCGCCGCCACCTTTTTGATCCTAGCGATATCTTTTTTGGCGAGATCCGGCTTGCTGAGAAGGTCAAACAAGGCTAGGGACTCCTCATCCAACCCCTCTCTCACAGCTCGCCTCTCTTCCTGAGATAGCTCCTTGTCCAGCTTCAGCAGTGCCTCAAAGGTTTTCTCGATAACTACCTGGTCTTTCTCCTGGTTGTACTCCTTCACTAGCTGCTCGTAGTGTTCCTGGTAATCCGTCCGCAGGGGGTTTTGCATCATCAGGCGGGCCAGTTTCTTCTCCACCGCGTGCTTCAGGGACTGCACAGTTGTATTCTTTTGGTCGGAGCGGGCAAACTCTTGGCGCAGTCTTTCAAAGTCGATCTGGCTGATATCATACAGCCGCTTATCTTCAGTAGCAGGAGTCGTGACGTCTTCCCGCGTGCCAATATGGGCATCAACGATCCCATATAGGTCTCGCATGACCTCAGAAATATCCGCTTTTTCCTTGTCGGCCTGCAGGCTCTTATAAAGCACGTTGATGGCATCACGGGTGTCGCGGTATGCATTGATTCCCGGCACGTTAATGCAAGCTTTAAACTTGTTGAATACTTCCCGTGCTAACACTTCAAACCGCTTCCGGGTCTCGTCGTTCTCGTTAATTACTTCTTTGGCTTTGGCGATGGTGGCGTTCTTGCTGAACCCCGTCTCGGTCACAATGCGGTCCAACTCAAACTCTCGCTGGCGAAAGAACTCGATTACGAATGCAATAGATTCATCGAGGCTTTCCAGAAGTTCTGCATTGGGCTTTGCTGGTTCCTGTTCGTCTTGCTTGTCATCATGGCCTTCATCGCCCGTGCCGGCGAAGGTAGCCAGTGCTTTGCGTAGGTTTTTCAGAATGCCGCAGTAATCCACGATCAGACCATTATTCTTACCCTCAGCAACTCGATTTGCCCGGGCAATCGCCTGCATTAGCGTGTGTGCTTTCAATGGCTTGTCGAGGTACAAGGTCGCGAGAGTAGGCACGTCAAAGCCTGTTAGCCACATTGCACAGATAATGGCGACCCGGAACGGATGCTCCGGCGACTTGAATGCTTCCTCCATACCGAGTCGAGAGCCGTCTTCCAAGGCAAAACCTGATTTCATCAACTGACGGTGGGGTTTGATGTCCAGCCCCCATTTTTCGAACTTGGCAACTTCGCCCTGCTCCTCCGAAACCACAACCGCCATCAGGGTTTCTTTCATCCACAACAGTTGGCGTTCGCGCCAAGCCAAGTCCTGTTCGTCGGTTGCATCATTAAGGGCTTTTTCTTTGGCCCGAATCTCTTCCTGCCAATAGAAAAACATGAGCTTATGCATGCGCACACAGGTTATTTTGTCGATGCACACGAACATGGCTTTGCCGGTCTCCCAGCCGTTGGCGTAGTGAGCCACAAAATCCCTGGCAATTTGATCGAGCCGGCTGCTGGAGGTGATGATGTGGTAATCCCGTTTAAGCTCCCGTTCGAGGCGCTGCTGAACGTCCAGGTCATCTATTTCGAGCTCATCCAGCTTTTCCGCAATTTTCTGGTTCAGGCCTTTCGGGTCCGCCACGCTGTGCTGATTGCCGTCTTCGTCTGTGAATAAGAGCTCTTCACCACGGGCATCGTAATACAGTGGCACTGTCGCCTTGTCTTCCACCGCCCGCTGGAAATCATAGGTGGAGATGTAGTCACCAAAGACTTTCTTCGTTATTTCATCGTCTTTGAAAAGCGGGGTACCGGTGAAGCCAATGAAACTGGCGTTGGGTAGTGCGTTCCGCATATTCAGGGACAGGGTGCCGTACTGGGTGCGGTGTGCTTCATCGGTCACTACGATAATGTCATCGCGGCTGGAATAGGGGTTCTCGGGGTCTACTTTCTCGTTAAATTTCTGGATTAGCGTGAAAACGAAGGCCTTCTGCTGACCAACCAGGGCTTTCAGATCCTTTCCGTTTTCAGCACGGCATGGGTCTCTGTCGTTGTCTACCAGCCCACAACCGGCAAAGGTTTTGTAAATCTGTGTGTCCAGGTCTTCCCGATCCGTTAGCACCACAAAGGTGTAATTACCGCCGAGCTTTCGGTGGACCATCTGAGCGAAGAATACAATCGAATAGGACTTTCCGGATCCTTGCGTGTGCCAGAATACGCCCAGTTTTCCCTCACGTTCCTGCCGATGCTTTACCGCTTCAATGGCTCGGGTTACCCCCAGATACTGATGGTTCCGGGCGACAATTTTTACCAGACGACCAGAGCTCTGGTCGAACAGAGTAAAGTTCTCGAAAATGTCCATCAGATTGTGTCGGCTGCACGTGCCTTTCAGCAGAGTTTCCATTTCAACGACACCAGCATCGTCTTCATGCAGGCGCTTCCAGTCGTTGAAGTGCTCGAACTTACTAGAAACGGAACCAATCCGGGCATCAATGCCGTTACCCAGAATGATAAAAGCGTTGTGGTAAAGTAGATGGGGTACGGTGTCTTTGTAATCGGCAAGGTTTTGCTCATAAGCCGCACGTATGTCTTTGTGGACGTTTTTCACTTCCATAAACAGCAGGGGAATGCCGTTCACAAATCCCACCAGGTCTGCCCTGCGGCGATAGATGTCGCCCTTTACCCAGAATTCCCGCACCAGCAGAAAGTGGTTGTTCGCGTAGTCATTGAAGTCGAACAGCCGCAGTCGTTTTTTGACCCGCTCGCCTTTATCGTTCAGAAAGCTGACCTCAACGCCGTTCTTGTGCAGAGCGTATTTTTCCCGGTTTACCGCCAGAATGTTGGCTGTTGCCGGAATCTCGGTCACGATTCGAAGAGCTTCCTGATAGGCTACCTGAGGCAGTCCCGGGTTCAGCTCTACGAGCTTTTCCCCCAGATAGCGGGTTAACACTACTTCTCGCTCCGAGGTGCGACCAAGGTCACCCTCTTGGCCAAGGCGCTCATGCATGCCCATGACGGATTGGTTCCACTTGAGTTCATTCAGCAAATAGTCTGCGGTAACTTCCTGAACCAGGGTTTCTTCGGTCATGGCCATAACAACGGGATCCTTTTACTGCTCGGCCTTAATGAATTGATAGCGCACTGGACGGCTCAGCTTCTTGATCTGTTCCTCGTTTACAGCACGCTTTAGCCATTCGTTAACCTGCGTTTTATGCAGTCCCAGTTTTTCCGCAATGTCTTCCGCTGCAAGCGGTTCTTCGGCCAACCGGGCCAGCTCCTGCAAGAATAGCAGGTAGAAGTCCGCGGGTTCCGCACCTGCTGAACTGTCCTCGTTGTCGGTCGCAAAATTGGCCGTCTCTTCTTTGGCAGAAAATAAGGTCGGCTGTGATTGCTCAGCAAACAGATCATTGCTTTCAGTAACCTGATGTCCATTGGGGCTAGGGCTCTCAAGCAACTCTCTGACAGAAATCTTTTCGGGGCTGCTTTTACACCAATGGCCCCCCTGATTCACCAGATCCATATTGGCGGCGGCAGGGTCATCGGTCGGTTTTACCCAGAGAGGCACCCAGCAGTGTTTCAGATTCTCCTTAGCGCCGTTAAAGGTGCCGCCTTTCTTGCCGGAGTGGATCACGAGCGAACTGTCTGCCAGGCAATAGATGTATTTGTTTCTTGCCATGGCATTACCAGCGCTGAAGCCCGCCTCGGGGTAAAATGGGGATACCAGAACAAGGTTGCCGTCCATCAGGCCTTTACGCCACTTTGCGCTGGTGGCGGCTTTCAGAAGACTGTCTGCCATAACACCGATCGTAGGGCCGCCCTCTTCAATAGCCCCAAGCATGGCGGTTTCATCCACGCCACGAGCTCCACCAGACACAATGGCGATACCTTCAGAGGCAGCCTTGGCGCCAACCTGTCGAGTGAACTGCAGGTCTTCCTCATTGGCGTTTCGGGAGCCAATGACCGCAAGGCCGCCGGTATTGAGAAGCGCTTTATTGCCGCAGCCGAATAGCACCGGAGGTGAGTCGGTTTTGAGCCTTTGCTTCAGGCGCGTGGGGTATTCTTTGTCGGAGCGGGTAACCACCCAAAGACCAGCCCGTTGCCATTTTTCGACCGCCAACGCCAGGCTGTGTCCACGGTTCAGCAAGCTGACAATACGGTCGTGGGTTATCTTGGCATCGTGCCAACTCTTTAGCTGGGCCTGCGGATCAGTCTTCAGCAAATCAGCCGGGGTGCAGCTCTGGTCCCGCAGCCATAGCGCAAACCGGCCCCACTCTTTGTTGGTCAACGGTCGCGCCTGTTCCGACGAAGCTTTGGAGAAATAGCTGGTCAGCAATAAGGTGGCTTGTGCGGTATGGGATAGATTCATGAGTCTTTTACCGAAGAAGAAGCCAAAGCAACCGGGTAAACAAAACCGCTGCCGGCTTGTTGTAGCAAGGCGGCGATAACAGTCAGAGTTATTGTCAAATCTGGT
>NZ_AXBV01000083.1:0-43790 GCF_000475255.1 Marinobacter sp. ES-1 | reverse complement strand
GCTCAAGACAAAACTCAATTTTCGACGAGTCACTGTCCTGATATTTCGTATCCGAAATACCTCGGCCAGCGCCCACACGAATTACTTGGTTAACTTTTTAAAGAGCGTTGAGCTGTCGCTCAATCAAGGCCGCGTATTCTACATTGTTTCGCCACCTTGTCAACCGTTGATTTCGAAGAATTTTTAAAGCAATTTTTCGAATACTTTCAATCGGTTATCGCTGAGATGTTGCTCCGTTTCCGGCGCCGCCCCTCAAGCGAGATGCGCATTCTACAGAGCTTTGGGCAGGAGTCAACGGCCAATCTGAAAAAAAATCAAACCGGCCACCAAGGGCCCTGGCTCAGGCAACAATCACCACCCGGGCGATCTTCTTCTTGCCGGCCTGAATAACACAGTCATCACCTGCTACAAACATGCGTTCGCCTTCGAACTGCGAACCATCAACATAGACAGCACCACGGCCCAGCACATCCCGCGCTGCCGCTCCGTTCTTAACCAGCCCCGCCATGCGCAGGACCGCAGGCATCGGCAGACCATCCTGCCCCTCAAGGGAAACCTCAACTACCGGCACATTCTCCGGAATCTCGCCCAGCGCCACGCGATTGCCCGCCGATTTGTGCGCAGACTTTGCAGCCTCTTCGTCGTGGAAACGGGTGATCAATTCCTCCGCCAGGATCTTTTTGTAGTCCTGTGGATTGGCGCCTGCGCTGACTGCAGCACGGTATTCGTCAATCTCCGCCATCGGGCGGAAGCTGAGCAGCTCGAAATAACGCCACAGCAACTGGTCCGGCATGGACAGCAACTTGGTGTACATCTCACCCGGGGAATCGCTCACGCCGATATAGTTGCCCAGAGACTTGGACATCTTCTGAACGCCATCAAGCCCCTCCAGGATCGGCACGGTCAGAATTGCCTGCGGCTTCTGGCCATAATGCTTCTGAAGAATGCGCCCCATCAGCAGGTTGAATTTCTGGTCGGTACCGCCAAGCTCGATGTCCGCCTTCAACTCGACCGAGTCGTAACCCTGGATCAGCGGATACAGGAACTCGTGAATCGCAATCGGCTGCTCAGATCGATAGCGCTTGGTGAAGTCATCCCGCTCCAGCATCCTGGCGACGGTGTACTGGCCCGCCAGCCGGATCATGTCGGCGGCAGACATCTTGCCCATCCACTCGGAATTAAATACCACGCGGGTCTTGGCGGGGTCCAGGATCTTGAAAACCTGCTCTTTATAGGTGATCGCATTCTGGCGCACCTGCTCTTCCGTCAGCGGCGGCCGGGTAGCACTTTTTCCGGTAGGGTCACCGATCATGCCGGTGAAGTCGCCGATCAGGAAAATCACCTCATGGCCGAGATCCTGGAACTGACGAAGCTTATTGATCAGCACGGTGTGGCCAAAATGGAGATCCGGCGCAGTGGGGTCAAAGCCTGCCTTTACCCGCAGGGGGCGACCTTCCTTCAACTTTTCAATCAGATCCTCTTCGGGAATCAGCTCGTCAATACCGCGCTTGATGATAGCCAACGCTTCGTCTAGTGATGCCATGAACCTTTTGTCCCCAGTTTTAGGTGCAACAGGGCCTGCCGGTTACAGAGATCTACAAAAGACATCTGCGCGTTACCGGCTCCCTTGGTAAAGTAGCTCCTGATCACAAATCGATCAGGCTGAATATAATAAGGCCGGCATTATATCAGCGGCATAGCAGGTTGTACGACCAAGCAAAGACACCAACTGTAATGTTGCACTCTGTCCTGTTTATGTCATATACGGTAATCTGATGGTCTATACTTGAACTGGCGCTTTAATTAGCCGGCACAACCAACTGGAATACCGATTAAAACGGGTGAGCCACGTGCTGAAAAAATTTCCCAAGACACATATAACTCTGGCCGCAGCCGCCACCGTGGTTGTTACCACCGCTGCGCTCATGAGCCCCAGCGCCGATGTAGAAGCCCGGCGCATGTCTTACACCATCGACATTGAGCAGGGTGCCGCACCGGGCAACCCGGTTCCCGTCAAGCAAGCCACCAGACAGGCCGAACCGATTGAAGCTGCAGCAGAAGCCAACGCGCCAGCCGAAGTGCCCGCAACCGACGACCTGCCTGCAGTTCCAGCCGTTGTTGACACCGAGCCCACGCTGAACTGGAAAGAATTTGACATCAAATCCGGCGAGACGCTGTCATCCCTGTTCAAGAAGGCAGGCTTTAACGATGGCGTGATGCTCTCGGTGATTCACGGAGACGGCGAGGCTGACAAGCTACAGCGCCTGTACGCCGGTGAGCATATCCGCTTTGGTATCGATGACGAAGGCAGCCTGGCCGCCATCGAGCTGCAACGCAGCCTGCTGGAAACCCTGAAGATTGAAAAGACAGACTCCGGCTTTGTTGGCGAAACCGATATCCGCGAACCAGAGGCCCGCCCGGCATTTGCCACCGGCGTTATCGATGGCTCTCTATACCTGGCCGCTCGCGATGCCGGCCTTGATGACCGACTGACCATGGAGCTGGCCGGGATTTTCGGCTGGGATATCGATTTTGTTTACGATGTTCGCAAAGGCGACAGCTTTGAAGTGGTCTACGAAGAACTGTATGTAGACGGAGAAAAGTTCGACACCGGCCGCATTCTGTCTGCCCGCTTTATCAACCGCGGCAAAGAGAATGTAGCCCTGCTGTACACGGACACCAACGGCGACAGCGACTATTACACCCCGGAAGGCCAGAGTATGCGCAAGGCGTTCCTGCGGGTACCCATCAACGCCCGGCTGTCATCGCCCTTTAATCTGCAGCGCCGGCACCCGGTCCTGGATATCGTTCGCCCCCATGAAGGCACAGACTACGCAGCGCCTCCGGGCACACCCATCAAAGCCGCAGGTAACGGCCGTGTGCAGTTTGCCGGTTGGAAAGGTGGCTATGGCCGTACCGTTGTTCTCCAGCATGGCGACAACATTTCTACCCTGTATGCCCACATGAGCAAGCTGGGCAAGGGCATAAAGAACGGAACCCGTGTAAAGCAGGGCCAGACGATTGGCTATGTGGGCTCATCCGGCATGGTTACCGGCCCGCACCTGCACTACGAGTTCCGGGTTAACGGCGTTGCCAAGAACTCCCGGACCGTCAAGCTGCCAGATGCCCAGCCGGTGCCCAGTACCGAGATGGCGCGCTTCAAGCAACATACTGAACAGCGCCTGGCACAGTTCAACGTGTTCCGCGAAAGTGGCCGCCAGCTGGCATTCGCCTCGGATAACTGATCATGACGCTCTGGCTCGGCCTGATGTCGGGCACCAGCATGGACTCTGTCGATGCCGTGCTGGTGTCCTTCAGCGAGTCCGGCGTAACCATCCACGGTACGCTGTCTCTTCCATACCCTGAACAACTTCGCCACCGTCTGCTACAGGCGGTGCGCAACCAGGCCGACCCGGATGAAATTGGTGAACTGGACACACTCACCGGCCAGCACTTTGCCAAGGCCGCCAGCGACCTTATCCACCAGTCCGGAGTCCATCCGCAAGAGATCCGCGCCATCGGCAGCCACGGGCAGACTATCCGCCACCAACCGTCCGGCGCCGCGCCTTTTTCCATGCAGATTGGCAATGCTGCCTGGATTGCGGAAGCCACCGGCGTAACCACCGTTGCCGATTTCCGCTCGCGGGACATGGCCGCCCATGGCCAGGGTGCCCCCCTGGTTCCAGCCTTTCATCGCTGGCTGTTCGGTTCGGCGCAGCAGGATCGCTGCATTTTGAATCTTGGGGGCATTGCGAACATCACCTGGCTCCCTGCCGGGCAACGCAAACCGGTTATCGGTTTTGATACCGGGCCGGCGAACGCACTGCTCGATGCCTGGTGTCTGGACCAGACCGGCCGCCACTATGATGAGAACGGCCACTGGGCCCATGAAGGTGCCACTAACCCGGACCTTCTGGCCAGCCTGTTATCAGATGCCTATTTCAGCAAGGCTCCGCCCAAGAGCACCGGCAAGGAACGCTTCAATCTCGACTGGATTCACACCCACCTCCAGCGTTTTCCGGATTTGCCACCGGAAGACGTGCAAAGAACCCTGCTACAACTGACCATAACCACCATCCTCCAGCAACTGCCCCAGGAGAATGCCGATATGGCAGTGTTCGCCTGCGGCGGCGGCACCTTCAATCCGGTATTGATGAATGAGTTGAGACTGGGTTTGGGGTCGGTACACCTGGCCACAACTGCAGAGCTGGGGCTGGATCCGCAATGGGTGGAACCGGTAGCGTTTGCCTGGCTGGCCCGGCAAACCATAGCCGGCCTGCCGGGAAATCTGCCTGAGGTAACAGGCGCTTCAGGGGAAAGAATTCTGGGCGCGATTTACCCGGCCTGAATGCTCAGATAGAGAAGGAACTACCACAACCGCAGGTGGAACTGGCGTTCGGGTTTTGTACCACGAACTGAGAGCCCTGCAGTCCTTCCTGGTAATCGATGGTTGCGCCAACCAGGTACTGGTAGCTCATGGAGTCCACCAGCAGTTTCACGCCGTCCCGCTCGATCACCGTATCGTCGTCTTCCTGGTTCTCATCAAACGAGAAACCATACTGGAATCCGGAGCAACCACCGCCCGTAACAAATACGCGCAGCTTGAGACCAGGATTCTCTTCTTCCTCGATCAGCTCACGCACTTTGGCAACGGCGTTGTCACTGAAGAACAACGGGGTGGCCATTTGTTGGACTACACTCAAGATCTGCCTCCGGCAACGTATGACTGACTCACGATTATGGTATTCCTGACTAAAACAATCAACTATTCGGATTTACCCTCATCGGCTTCGGCCTTTGCGCCGTCATGAGTCAGCAGGCCACTGTTTTCGGTTTCCCGAACCAGGTTGCCGTTTACCGAAGCCCCCATGGCCATTTCGACCAGTTTGTAATAGACATTACCGGTGATCGACGCTTTTTCCGCCAGCTCAAGGTGGGCAGAGGAACGCACGTCACCCTTCACCTGGCCATTGATGATGATGTGCGGGGCAATCACATCGCCGGTGATCTCGCCAACTTCCGATACCCGGACTACCGCGTCGCTGCCTTCCTCGGCAATGACCCGGCCGCGAATCTTGCCGTCCACATGCAGGCCACCGGAAAAGTGCACATCACCTTCGATGGTGGTCCGGGACGAAATCAGGGTATCGAACTGCCCGGTCGCGCGGCGCGGTTTCTGTTTTTTCTTGCCCATCATCTATTCAGTACTCCGCTATCTGTTGCCAGTCGAAGGTGCGCTCAGCCTGTGACGCCTTGCGCCCTTCAGCCTGAGCCACTACCTGGATTTCAAGGGGTTCAAAGTTTTCAGGAAGCATCAGGCTACCTTCCACATCCTGAAAATACCGGAACCGGAATGCCACGCCGAGGTCTTCGATTTCATCGGACAGATCCCGCAGCGCGATCACTTCTTTTTCGCCGTCAAGGTTACCGATAACATTCACCGCCACAACCCCGGAAATGTAGCTTTTGTTATCTCCCACCTGGGTCAGCACCAGTTTGAAATCGAAGGCCCGGTTGTCCCGCCCGGGTAGCAGGGTAAAGCGGTCTACCTGCAGGCCCTCGGCCGTTTCTGAGGGTGCCATGATGTTGCGGTAGAAGGTCAGGTCCGCTTCCAGCTCGGAAATCCGGGTTTCCAGGTTGACCATGGTGTTCCGGGCTTCCCGGAGCGCGTGCTCGTCAATCGCCCGACCCCGCTCCAGGTTGACCATGTTCTGCCGGGCCTCACGATATTGGCCCCGCAACGTCTCTACTTCTTCCACCAGTTGCTCGCTGGATGCCTCGACCGAAGACAGCCGAAAGCCGCCCTGAGCCAGCCCGGCCACGTAGCCTGCCACGGCAGCAACCACGGTAAAGGTGAGCAGAATCACCGTCCGGCGCAGGCGGTGGCCCGGCCGGTGGCGGATAACAACATATTCTTCGGAAGGTTTGCGCGTGTCGCTCACAACTCAGCCTCAGGGCAGCAGAGCAGGTGCTTTCAGCCCCAGGGTTTCATCCAGGCCGAACATGATATTCATGTTCTGGATCGCTTGCCCGGCAGCGCCTTTAACCAGGTTGTCGATCACCGAGGTTACGATCACGATGTTGCTCTGTTCCTGGCGGTGAAGGGCCATACGGCAGCTATTGGCGCCGCGCACACTGCGGGTTTCCGGGTGGCTGCCGAAGGGCATGACATCCACGAACGGCTCGTTGCGGTACCGCTCTTCATACAGCGCCTGCAGGCGGTCGAAATCGGCGGCATCAGACAACTCGGCGTACAGTGTTGCTTCAATACCGCGAATCATCGGCACCAGGTGGGGTACAAAGGTAACACCCACGCTGGTTCCTGCGGCTTGGCTCAGGCCCTGGCGGATCTCCGGCAGGTGACGGTGCCCGGAAGCACCATAGGCCTTGAAGCTTTCCCCGACTTCGCCATGCAACATGCCGATCTTGCCCTGCCGGCCGGCACCGCTGGCACCGGACTTGGCATCGGCAATCAGCCGGGACGGATCCACCAGCCCGGACTCCAGCAACGGCAGGAAGCCAAGCTGCACGGCTGTCGGATAACAACCGGGATTGGCCACCAGCTGCGCCTGGCGGATTTCATCACGAACCACTTCCGGCAGGCCATAAACGGCTTTCTCTGCCCACTCCGGGCTTTCATGGGGCATACCGTACCAGTCGGCCCAGACATCCAGGTCTTTCAGGCGGAAATCCGCCGAAAGATCCACCACCCGCACGCCGGCTTTCATCAGCTCTGGCACTGCGCGCATGGCCACACCGTGGGGCGTGGCGAAAAACACCAGGTCGCACTCCGCCAGCACCGCGGGGTCCGGCTCGGAGAAAGCCAGGTCATAGTGACCACGCAGGTTGGGGTACATATCAGCCACCGGCATACCGGCTTCTGAACGGGAAGTGATGCAGGTAACTTCCGCTTCCGGATGAACCGCGAGGATTCTCAGCAGTTCCACACCTGTGTATCCGGTACCACCCACAATGCCTGTCTTTATCACACTAATCTCCAAGGTGTTCTGGCCAGAATTTGCCTGTAGTCTACCATGATAATCCAAGGACTTATTGCAGCCTTCAGACCCGGAGCTACAATGTCCGCCCAAACCCATTGACCAGGCCGTGTCAGCAACCGGAATCCCGCGCCAATGCGTAGTATCAGGCAACAGATTACCGAACATCTGATCCCCGTTTTCCGGCGGAGACTGTCCGGTGTGGATGCCCTGCCCCAACTGGCGGTGCTTGGCCTGTTATCCGGCATTGTAACCGGCGTGGTCATCCTGCTGTTCCGGCTTGCCATCGAATGGCCGCTGGAGTACTTCCTGCCGGGGACCGGTTCCGAGAACTTCGAGCAACTGGATATCCTTACCCGGGGCCTTCTGCCCCTGGCCGGCGCGCTGGGGCTCGGGCTGCTGCTGCACCGGCTCGCCATCCACGATCGCAAGGTCGGGATTGTGCACGTCATGGAGCGCCTGAATTACCACCAGGGCTACATTTCATTCCGCAGTGCCGTGGTGCAGTTTGTCGCCGGGGTGGCTACCGTGGTCAGTGGCCAGTCCGCCGGCCGGGAAGGCCCGGCGGTGCACCTGGGGGCTGCGTTTTCCAGCCTGCTCGGCCAGTGGATGCGCCTGCCCAACAACAGCATTCGTACCCTGGTGGCCTGTGGCTGTGCAGCGGCCATTTCCGCCTCGTTCAACACGCCCATTTCCGGCGTTATCTTCGCCATGGAAGTGGTGATGATGGAATACACCATTGCCGGATTTACCCCTATCATCCTGGCCGCTGTGAGCGCCGCCATTGTCACCCAGGTGGTTTACGGTTCCGAACCGGCGTTCAGCGTGCCTGCCCTGACCATGAACTCGATGCTGGAAATTCCCTGGATTATCGCCATTGCGGTGATTATCGGCATTGCTGCAGCGGCGTTTATCCAGCTGGTGGACAGCATGGGGCGTTTCCATCACCGGCCGGTGCTGTTGCGCATTGCCATGGCCGGCCTGCTGATGGTGCCTTTTGCTGTATTCATCCCGGAAACCATGGGCATCGGCTACGACACGGTCAGCCAGACCATTCACGGCGAAATGGCGTTCTGGCTGCTGCTCGGAGTGGGTGCCGCCAAGCTGATCATTACCGGCATTTCCATCGGCCTGGGCATGCCCAGCGGGGTGATCGGCCCCACGGTGTTTATGGGCGCCACCCTCGGCGGCGCCATGGGGCTGATCGGGGCCCAGATTTTTCCGGAGCAGGCTTCATCTGTGGGTTTCTACGCCATGCTGGGAATGGGCGCCATGATGGGCGCTGTATTGCAGGCTCCGTTGGCGGCCCTGATGGCACTCATGGAACTTACCCGTAACCCGAATATCATCCTGCCGGGCATGCTGATCATTACCACCGCCAGCCTGGTAACCAGTGAAGCCTTCGGCAAGAAATCGCTGTTCCTGACGATCCTGAAAAGCCAGGGGCTCAGCTACCAGAACTCCCCGGTGATCCAGGCCCTGCGCCGGGTTTCTGTGGGCGCCATCATGGACCGGAGCATTCTGCGCACCGAACGGGAACTGACAGTTGAGGAAGCCAGGAAGGCGCTCAAGTCCGAACCCAAGTGGTTGCTGATAGATGGCAGCAACGGACCCACGGCACTGCTGCCAGCGGTCGACCTGGCCCGTTACCTTGAAGACACCGCCAAGCAAGTGGCCGAAGAAGGTATCGAGGCGCCGGAGACGGTTGACCTGATGGAGATTCCGGCTAACCGGCGGGACGTTGCCCCGGTACAATACCAGGCCACCCTGGAAGAAGCCCTGAACGAGTTCGACAACTCCCAGGCCGAAGCGCTATACGTACAACGCCATGTGGCTCCGATGATCCAGCGGGTTTATGGTGTGGTCCTCCAATCCGATATCGAAAGTTATTACCAATACCGACGGAGCTGACAGATGCTGTGGGTTAAAGCCTTCCACATAATTTCCCTGGTGTGCTGGTTTGCCGGCATCTTCTACCTGCCCAGGTTGTTTGTGTATCACGCAGCTTGCGAAGACAAGCCCGGGCAGGAACGCTTCAAGATCATGGAGCGCAAGCTGTACCGCGGTATTACCACACCCTCGATGATTGCCACGGTGATCTTTGGTGTATGGCTGCTCAGCTATAACGTATCCGGTTATTTCAGCCAGGGCTGGCTGCACGTAAAGCTGCTGCTGGTGGCCCTGTTGATTGTCTACCACTTCTATTGCGGCCACCTGGTGAAGGTGTTCCGTGATGACAAAAACCACCGCAGCCATGTGTTCTACCGCTGGTTCAACGAACTCCCGGTATTTATCCTGCTGGCCGTGGTGATCCTGGCCGTTGTTAAACCTTTCTGAGGAGGCACAGCATTAACAATTACACCCGCCCACACGTTCTTGTACTGTCTGGCCTCGATCCGTCTGGCGGTGCCGGCATTCAGGCCGACATCCAGGCTATCACCTCACTGGGCGGCCACCCCCTGCCGGTTGTTACCTGCCTGACCGTACAGGACACCAACAACGTGTATGGCGCCGAAGCCGTTGACGCCCAGCTGATCCGCCAGCAATTGCAGTGCCTGGACAAAGACATCACCATCCACGCGGTAAAGACCGGGGCACTGGGCAACGCCGCCATTGTCGCTGTACTGAAGGACTTCCTGGACAGCCAGGATGACGAACTGCCCCTGATTGTCGATCCGGTCATCAAGGCCGCCGGTGGTGGCGACCTGGCCGATGACGAGCTGGTCCAGGCCATGAAGGACAAACTGTTCCCTCGCGCGGAAATGATCACCCCGAACGACGAAGAGCTGACACAACTCGGCGGCAGCGATGATGCCGACCAGGCCGCCCTGAACCTGCTGCAAGCCGGCTGTCGCTCCGTACTGGCAACCGGCGGCCACGGCACTGGCATTCACATTACCAACACCCTGTACAATCACTCCCCGGAACCCATGCACTGGGAAGTCGAGCGGGTTGGCAGTAACGAATACCACGGTACGGGTTGCACCCTGGCTGCCGCCATTGCCGCCGGGATGGCCAGCGGGTTATCAGCCCGGGCGTCCATCTCCCAGGCCCAGAACTATGTGCACCGCACCCTGCTGCATGCCCTCACCGTGGGCCAGGGCCAGCGGATTCCGGACCGGGGCATCCTGTGGGAACGCTGAGCCAGAAGTTGCAACCCGGGCTGTATGCAATCACCGACAACCGGCTGACACCCCCGGAAACCCTGCTGGATTCCGTTGAAGCCGCGCTGCGCGGTGGTGCCGTACTGGTGCAATACCGGGACAAGGGATCATCCTCCGC
The DNA here is from genome assembly GCF_000475255.1 of Marinobacter sp. ES-1. Taxonomy (NCBI): domain Bacteria; kingdom Pseudomonadati; phylum Pseudomonadota; class Gammaproteobacteria; order Pseudomonadales; family Marinobacteraceae; genus Marinobacter; species Marinobacter sp. ES-1. The sequence goes on along the minus strand of NZ_AXBV01000083.1, from coordinate 33,510 downwards.
AGAAAGGCTGCGCCAGGCTGCAGACCTCAACAGCCTGTGCCGCAACGCCGGCGTGCCCCTGCTGATCAACGACGACCCGGAGCTGGCACACCGGGTTGGCGCGGCGGGCGTTCATATGGGCCAGGACGACGGCGCTCCGGTCGAAGCCCGCCGCCTGCTGGGCCCGGAGGCGATTATCGGCATCACCTGCCACCATCGCCTCGACCTGGCCCAGGCAGCAAAATCCGCCGGCGCCGATTACCTGGCCTTTGGCCGCTTCTACAACTCCGGCACCAAGCCCGGGGCGCCGGCGGCCAAGGCAACCGTGTTGACCGAAGCCAGGACACTGGGTTTGCCGATTACCGCCATTGGCGGCATAACCGCCGATAACGCCGAGCCGCTGATTCTGGCCGGCGCAGACCTGCTGGCCGTGGTCGGCGGTCTGTTCGGCGGCACACCAACCGAGATTGAAGCCCGGGCAAAGCAATTCTGCCAGCTGTTTGCCCGGCACCATCCGCTTTACACACATTCCGACTGACAGGAGCTCACTGTGACTCACTCTGAAGATCTGTTTGAACAGGCCCAGAAATACATCCCCGGCGGCGTTAACTCTCCGGTGCGGGCATTTCGTGGCGTGGGCGGCACCCCGGTGTTTTTCAACCATGCCGAAGGCGCCTACCTTTACGATGAAGACGGCAAGCGCTACATCGATTACATCGGCTCCTGGGGCCCGATGATCCTCGGTCATTCCGACCCGCGCATCAAAGCGGCACTGCACGCACAGGTCGACCTTGGCGTTGGCTACGGTGCGCCTACCGCCATCGAAACCGAGATGGCCAAGAAGGTGTGCGAACTGGTGCCGTCCATCGAGCTGGTTCGCATGGTCAACTCCGGCACCGAGGCCACCATGAGCGCCATCCGCCTGGCCCGTGGCTACACCGGCCGCGACAAGATAGTGAAGTTTGAAGGCTGCTACCACGGCCACGTGGACTCGCTGCTGGTGAAAGCCGGCTCCGGCGCCCTGACCCTGGGCGTGCCCAACTCCCCGGGCATCCCGGCCAGCCTGGCCGAGCACACCATTACCCTTACCTACAACGACATCGACAGTGTGCGGGAAACCTTCAAGGAGATCGGCGACCAGGTTGCCGCGATCATCGTGGAGCCGGTGGCCGGCAACATGAACTGCATTCCGCCGGTTCCGGGCTTCCTGGAAGGTTTGCGGGAAGTGTGTGACGAGCACGGCACCGTGCTGATTTTCGACGAAGTGATGACCGGTTTCCGGGTCTCCCTCGGCGGCGCCCAGGGTTACTACGGCATCACCCCGGACCTGACCGCACTGGGCAAGGTAATCGGTGGCGGCCTGCCAGTCGGGGCCTTCGGCGGCAAGCGGGAAATCATGGAGCACATCTCTCCGCTGGGCCCGGTTTACCAGGCAGGCACCCTGAGTGGTAACCCGCTGGCCATGACCGCCGGCCTGACCACCCTGAATGCCATTTCCGAGCCCGGCTTCCACGACAAACTGATCGAGAAGACCAACCAGGTGCGGGACGGCTTCAAAGCTGCAGCCGACGAAGCAGGCATTCCGCTGACCGTGCAGTCCGCCGGCGCCATGTTCGGTTTCTTCTTTACCAAGGAAGACTCCGTTACCCGCTTTGACCAGGTCATGGAGTGTGACGTAGAGCGCTTCAAGAAGTTCTTCCAGGGCATGCTGGCCGAAGGCGTGTACCTGGCACCGTCTGCGTTCGAGGCAGGTTTTGTGTGTGCCGCGTTGTCTGAAGAAGACATCGAGTTCACCATCGCCGCTGCGCGCAAGGTGATGGCTACCCTGTAACGGGTAAGCAAGCAGCCCCGGCCCGGGTCATCATCGGGCCGGGGCAACCTGTTGCTTTCAGAATACCCCTTCCAGCGAGACCGTCAGCGTATGCCGGTCGTAGTCATACCGGTCAATTCCACTGTCCTGGTTGCGATACAGCCACTGGTTGCGCACCAGCCACTGCCGGTTCAGCCAGTATTCCGCCATCAGCCCCAACTCCAGACGGGTGTCCTTCCGCCTGCGCTCCACCAACACATCCTGTTCCAGCCACTGGTGTGGTGAGTCATAGCGGCTGTGCCGCAGCGCGCTCTCTGCGCCTACCAGCAAATCCGGGTGTAACGGGTATATCGCCTCGATGCCGATTTCATGGTGGCGTGGCGAGACATTCACCACATAGCCTTCCTGGCTGAAATTGTCCCGGTTGTTGGACTCCCAGCGGTAGAAACCCTCCAGTAACCAGCGTTCAATCGTCCGTTCCCCCCGGGCTTCAAACCGATACCACTGGCCGTCATAGGCGCCATAACCGGGGCCGCCGTTTACCTGCTCTGCCGCCAGCTCAAAGGAACAACCGTGCAACAGGGCCGCCCCAGCACAGGCATCGGTGCGGGCCAGTAACGCCAGCCCGGCCCGGGTTTCCAGTTCATCGCCGCCAAGCCAGGCCCTGGAGCCGCCCCCACGTATTCCCAGTTCCCAGACATCGACCACCTGCAAAGCGGTTATCCGAGCCTGCAGTACCGAGGTGTCATAGTCGCTGTCGTGGTGATAGTCCTGGCCATAGAACACGCCATCCCAAACCAGTCGCCAACGCTCCGTGGCCTGGTAGCCAAGGCTGCCAGCCGCCACCAGCTCGGCAAAGGCGCTGCCGCGATTACTGGGTGAATCCTCGGGCACCCCGGCCATGTTGCTGTCGTAGCCCAGACCCGCAGAGATATAGCCCTGTCGGGCCAACATGGACTGCTGCCGGGAAGCGTTGTTCTGAACTGAAAGGTCCGCAAGCTGGCGCTCCGCAAGCTGCCGCACTTTATCCGGTGCGTCATCGGCTGCCGCCTGGCCAAACCAGTCGCGGGCCTGTCCGGTCCGGCCCTCAGCCAGTGCCACCAATCCGAGGTTATAACGGGCCAGGGCCTGGCTGTCGCCATTGAGTAACGTCGAAAAATGATTACGGGCCGCGGCATAGTCGCCGGTTTTGTAGCAGACCACGCCCAGGTTGTAGCGGAGTGCGGGCGTGTCGGCACCCAGCCCCAGCGAGCGCTCAAAGTGCTCCCGGGCCAGGGGGTAATTGCCTTCGCGGAATTGTTCGATACCGGCGGTCATCGCTTGCCCGGCAGAGTTATCGTCACTGGCACAGGCAGCACCGGCCAGTACCAGCAGGCTCAGAACAAGCAGGAATCTGAACAACAGGAAACCCCGAGGCTAGTGATTAGCAGATAAGCCCGGGTAAGGCCGGGCTGTCAGGGTTTTGAGGTTACCATAAGTGAGAAATTACGGACGTGACGATTGTGGCGGCATATCTGGCTTGCGCTCACGGGCATCCAGAGCCGGCTGTGGCAGCCGGTCAATTGCCGGTTCCGGCTTTTTTTCCCGAGCTTCCCTGGCCCGTTCAGATACTGACTGGCCAAAGTCGCGGCCACGCTCGCGGGCATCTTTTGACACTTCACGCCCCGGAGCATCCGGACGAGCCCGTCCCTGGTCGCCTGCCTTGCGCTGCAACACCGGTAATTCCGGCAGGCGGATTTCGCGGGTAACCGAGTTGGTCAGGTCTTCGCTGTCTTCCACCATACGCATGGTGACATCCAGGTCATTCGCCGCAGCTAAGGGCGCCACAACCAGCAAACTGGTGGTCAGCAGCCAACCGCCAAACGTTATGTTTTTACCAACACTCATGTTGCCGGTTCCTCCTGCTCATTGGGCACACTGTTACCGGGATGCTGGGGCACAACCGCCCGGAACACCTTCTGTCGCCCGTTGGCATCCAGTTCTGCAATCAGCTCACCGGCACCGGGAAACAGGATTTTCAGGGGCAGGGCCAGCACGTTATCGCCCTGTTCAAGGCTGACCTGCCAGCTAACCCGGTGCTGGCCCGGCAATCCGGACAGTTCCACATGGGGCGGCAACGCCAGGGTAAGCGTGACATTATCCAGGGGCTCACCGGCCGTGAAGGCCAGCCGTACCGTTCTGTCCACGGGCTCCGGCATCGGGCCAGCACTCTGCTCCTCCGGCGCCGGCTCACTGGCCAGTTGCGGCACAGGGTCCGGCTCCGGCATTCCACGCCCCAGCATCAGCCCGAGTACCAGGGCGGCAGCTACCGCACCACCCCAGGCCAGGTGAACCTTGCGGCCCTGACCGGAACCGGATGCCGCGGCCAACACCCGGCTTTCGAAATCCGCCGAAGCGGCCGGTACCGCATAGCGACTGGCCAGCTCGTCCTTCAGGACCGCTTCGATCTCTGCCTGCCGGGCACAAGACTGGCAGTGCTCCAGGTGCGCGCGCACCTGCTGCGCCTCCCCGGAAGCCAGCTGATTCCTGACCAAGTCAGGCAATTGTGATCGAATTTGCGAACAGGACATAGTCATCACCTCACAGTTCCTGACGCCCGGAACCGGGTTCCGGTTCCATGCATTCCTGAAGAAATTTTCGCAGGTTGGCCCGGCACCGGTGCAAGCGGGATTTTACCGTTCCCACCGGCACACCCAGCACCTCGGCAACATCTTCCTGACGCCAGCCATCCACATCGTGCAGCAGCAACAACGTGCGCTGATCCGGTGACAATCGTGCCAACGCCTTGTCCAGCATCGGGCCCAGCTGCGCCTGCCCCAGGGCCAGTTCCGGTGAATGGTCGTCCGCTTCCAGTGAATCCAGCCAGTCTGACTGGCTGTCGGCATCCATCAGGTCACTCACCGGCTGATCCGCCTGGCGACTCTTCTTGCGCAGGCCATCAATAAACTGCCGGTACAGAACCCGGTTCAGCCACGGGCGCAGCTGGTCTACGGATTCGAGTTCATCAAGCCGGGGGTAAAGTTTGACCACCACATCCTGCACAAGGTCTTCGGCATCCTGGCTGTTGCCGGTCAGTCGCCAGGCGAAGCTGTGCATAGCTTGCAGGTGCGGCTGCACCAGCCGCTGAAAACGCTTCTGGGCTGAGGGACGAAACGGAAGGATTGCCAAAAAACGACTGCCTGGTTGCGGTTTCGGGAAGCGCGCAGTCTATAACAGCTGCGCCCGCCATGCACTTGCCACGCACTATGGCCAAAACATGTGCAAATGTTAATCAAAGTGATGGAACCCCACCCGCAACGGCTTCGTGAGCTCAATACTGGCGACCACAACGCCGGACTTACAACGGAAAGAATACAAACCGGAGGATTTATGAAGAATTCAACCAAGGTATTCGCAGTTTCCGCCCTCGCCGGCGCCCTGGCTGCCTGCGGTGGCAGTGGCAGCGACGGAGGCAGTACCGGACAAACAGGTACAGTTTCGGTAGGACTGACAGATGCGCCTGTAGACCATGCCGAGGCCGTAAACATCGAAGTCACAGCTCTTGTACTCAAGCACCAGGATGGTTCTCCGGTGAGATACGAGCTGGAGATTCCCGAGCCGGTCAACCTGCTTGATTACCAGAATGGTCAGGTAAAGGCACTTCTGGACCGGGAAGAGCTGGATGCCGGCGAGTACCAGTGGGTAAGACTGGAAATCGGCGAAAACAACAACATCGTGATTGACGGCGGGGAAAACCCGCTTACCACTCCCTCAGCCCGAGGCATTCAAACCAGCGGATTCACGGTGCCTGCTGGCGGCGAAGTAGCAATCACCATTGATTTTGACGTCAGGAAGTCGATCGTTAACCCCCAGAACGACCCGAACAGTTACAAGCTGAAGCCGGTACTTCGCCTGGTTGATAACGCCCAGGTTGGTACGATTACCGGCGCAGTCAGTGCGGAACTGATCACTGAGGCTTGCGGGGGCGTGGCCACAACAGATGGTTTCTTGGGCAATATTTATGTGCATGCCGGAGCGGACCAGACCCCTGATGACATTGGCAGTGCCAACGAGCCATTGGTCGTGGTGCCAGTCGAATATGGAGAGGAGTACAGCTACCAGGCAAGCTTCATTCCGGAAGGTGACTACACGGTCAGCTACACCTGCGACAGCGACCTGATCGAGGATACGGAAGGCAACCCATCAGACGATGAACTGAACTTCACCAACGGCCAGAACGCTACCGTAACGGCTGGAGAAACAACCACTGTAAACTTCTAAACCATTACGGGGCTGCCAATTAGCAGCCCCGTTCAGCCTTACAACGCCCGTGCCCGATCCTCGGCCTGGCTGGCCCCCGCAACATTTCCCCTCGCCCGACGAATATCCGCCAGCAACAGCCAGCCTGAACGCTGCAGGCTTGAGTTGTTGCCCGCCAGCGACAGCCCCTTCAGGGTGAACTGCTCCGCCGCACCCAGGTTGTCACCGGCCACATAGGCTTCTGCCAGCTTGAAATAGACCTCTGCCGAACGGGGCGCGATTCGCTGTGCCCGCTCCAGACTGGAGATTGCTCCGGCAGAATCCCCTTGTTGCAAACGCTGGTCGGCGTCCCGAATCAGGGTTACCGCCGCTGCCGGCAGGGCGTCCCCGGATTCCCGGTAGCTAGGGGTACGGGACGGCTGTTCCGGCTCGCTCACGGCGGGCTCTTCGCTTTTGCGCCAGACACGAGGCTCCTGTTCAGAATTCTGTTCAGGCTCCGCAGTTCTCGGCGGCTCGGGTGCCCGGGAGGGTTCGCCGCCGCCCATCGGCGCATAAATGGAGCCACCACCGGGGCCGCTGGCACAACCCGCCAGGGCCAGCGCCAGGGCAAGCGGTGCGAAACGGATACTGGTTACTTTTATCATTGGAACAATCCTTCAAACCAACTGCGAATTTGCCGGCCGATATTGCCGTTGCAATCTGTGCTCATTACCGGCTCGCTGCCGGTAATAAATGGCACCAGCCGGGCATTGGCACAGCCCTCACCGGTCAGAGCCTGGGCCTCGGCATCTACCCAATGATACTGCACGCCGTCCGGCATTACCGGTGAAAACCCGTGCTGGGGAATCTGCGACATCATGGATGACCACACCGGCAGCGCGCCAGAGGCGCCGGTCAGCACCGTTGGCCCGTTGTCGTCACGGCCCACCCAGGCTACCGCCAGCAAGTCGCCGCTGAAGCCGGCAAACCAGGCATCCCGGCCATCATCGGTGGTGCCGGTCTTACCGGCCAGGGTGAGCTGGTCAGGCAAGGTATAGTAGGCAGAGCGGCCGGTGCCTTCCTGCATGGTTTCCTGCATGGCGTACTGCACCAGGTGCACGGCGGCCGGGTCTGCCACCTGGTCCACTTTCAGGTTGTAGCGGGACAACGGCTCGTTGTCGGCATCGGTCACTTCCCGGATGGTGCGCAAGGGGGTGTTGAAACCGCCGGTGGCCAGGCCCTGATACAGCTGGGCCACATCCACCGGAGCCAGGGACACAGAACCCAGTAGCATCGACGGGTAATCGGATATCGGCGTGGTCACCCCGAAATCCCGGAGTGTTTGCTGAACATTCGGAATGCCGATATCCAGCCCCACCCGCACCGCAGGCAGGTTATAGGATTTGGACAGGGCCAGGTGCAAAGGCACTTCGCCGCGCTCTTCCTTATCAAAGTTTTTCGGCTGCCAGAGCCGGCCGTCATCGAATTCCAGGGTGAACGCCTGGTCTTTCACCGGCGTGATCAGCGTGTAGCGATCCGGCTGTTCCAGGGCGGTCAGGTAAACAAACGGCTTGATCAGAGAACCCATCGGCCGGTGGGCATCCACCGCCCGGTTAAAGCCGGCAAATTGCGGATCCTTGCCACCCACCAGTGCCAGTACCTCGCCGGTATCCTTTGCGGTGACCACCAGTGCGGCTTCCAGTTCATCCGCATTGGCCAGTTTCGGCAGGGTTTTGCTGACCGCTGTTTCCGAAGCATGCTGCACCGCAGGGTCAAGTGTAGTGAAAATACGCAGCCCCTCACTCTGCAGGTCTTCCTGCTGGTAATCCCGGGCCAGGTGCCGGTGCACCAGGTCGATGTAGGCAGGGTAACGGTTCTCGGTAAACGAAGGCTTTGCGCTTACGCCCAGCGGCCGTGATTTCTGCTTCGCCAGCTCCGGTTCGGCCAGCAGCCCGGCCTCGGCCATTTCATCCAGCACCAGGTTCCGGCGCGACGTGGCCCGTTCCGGGTGTCGGCGAGGATTGTAATAGCTGGGGCCTTTTACCATACCAATCAACAGTGCCAGCTGGTGCGGGGCCAGGTCTTTCAGGCTTTCACCAAAATAGAACTGGCTGGCCAGGCCGAAGCCATGAATGCTGCGGGTGCCCGCCTGCCCCAGATACACTTCGTTCAGATAGGTTTCCAGGATGTCGTCTTTGTCGTAATGCAGCTCCAGCAAAATCGACATCAGGGCTTCGTTGCCTTTACGAACCAGTGTCTGCTCCCGGCTCAGGAAGAAGTTTTTCACCAGCTGCTGGGTCAGGGTACTGCCGCCCTGAACAATCCCGCCCGCCTTGATATTGGCCAGCATGGCCCGGGCAATGGACAGCGGCGCAACGCCAAAGTGATCGTAGAAACGGCGGTCTTCCACCGCCATCAGGCCCAGCGGCAGCAATTCCGGAACCTCTTCCAGTTGCACCAGTACCCGGTCTTCCCGATGGGCCGGGTAGATACCCCCAATGCGTGCCGGTTCCAGCCGCACAATCGCAGCCGATGGCCCCGCCAGTACTGAGAACGAGCTGACCCGGTCGCCACTCACCACCAGCGATAACCGGCGCCGGGCTTCTTCACCGTCCGGGAACAGGAAACCACGGGTACTGATGACAAAACGGCCACCATTACGCTGATAAGTGCCGGCCCGCACGCCATCACCCGGCCGATAACCGGACAGCTCCAGTTCACGCACCAGGCTCCCTGCGCTTACGCTGGCGCCGTCATACAGTTCCAGTGGCCGGGCATACACCCGGGATGGCACCTCAAAGCGCCGGCCTTCGAAACGGGAGGTGACCACCGCATCCAGGTACACCATCCAGCCGGCCAGCAACACCAGCCCCAGGGCACCGGCCCGGAACATGAAACGCCAGAACCCGGATTTCCGGTTTCCGGAGCGGGATTTGGGAGATTTTTTACGGGAAGAAGATGATTTACTCATGCCGCGATTATAACGAAGCCACATGGGCGACCGGCAGGCCTGTAATGTGTTATTTCTGTAATCTGCCCGCTATGATAGGCCAAGAAAAATCAACGAGTTCAGGGAACCCAGGAGAACAATGTGAGCGAGAACGCCCCGGATACACTGGTGAAGGCACTGCAGAACCCGGAATTGTACGACCACCCGGTGAAGGATTTCCGGGTTATCGAAACCCATATTTCCCAGGTTCTGCTGACCGGCGACTACGCCTACAAAATCAAGAAGCCCATGGATTTCGGCTTCCTCAATTTCTCAACCCTCGAACGCCGCAAACACTTCTGCGAAGAGGAGCTTCGGCTTAACCGCCGGCTGGCCTCGGAGCTTTACCTGGAGGTACTGCCCATCACCGGCAGCCCGGAGCAACCGCAAATCGGCGGAGCAGGCGAGCCCTTCGAATACGCCATCCGCATGCGCCAGTTCAATCAGGACGAGCTGTTCGACCGTCGCCAGGAACGGGGCGAGCTGACGGCCGAGCTGCTGGCCAGCGTGGCAAGGCAGGCTGCACAGTTTCACGACAGCCTGCCCCCCATTACCGATGACAAGCCGCTAGGCACACCGGAAGCCGTCTACGCCGCCATGCAGGAGAACTTCGACCAGGTCCGCCCCCTGCTGGAAAACAAGGCCCTGCTGACCCAGCTGGACGCCCTGGAAGACTGGACCCGCACCACCTTTGAACGCCACCGCGAGCTGATCGCCAGCCGCCGGGCCAACGGCCTGGTGCGGGAGTGTCATGGCGACCTGCACCTGGCCAATATTACCGTATTCAATGACAAGGTAACGGTGTTCGACTGCATCGAATTCAACGAGCCGTTCCGCTGGATTGATGTGATTAACGACCTGGCCTTCCTGCTGATGGACCTGGAATCCCGGAACGAGCCGGCGCTGGCCAACCTGGTTCTGAACACCTATCTGGAATACCGCGGCGACTTCGAAGGGCTGGCACTGCTGCCCCTGTACAAAGCCTACCGCGCCATGGTTCGGGCCAAGATTGCCCTGTTCACCATGGGCAACCCGAGCCTGAACGATCAGGAGCGGGAAGAACTGATGCAGCGCTATCGCGGCTACGCCCAGCTGGCGGAAAACTACGGCGCCATTCCCAATCATTACCTGCTGGCCACCACCGGGCTTTCTGCCAGCGGCAAGACCTGTGTAAGTGCCGCCATGGCCGGCGAGTTGGGGCTGATTCGGCTGCGTTCGGATGTCGAGCGCAAGCGCCTGCATGGCCTGGGGCCGCTGGACAGCAGCAAGTCAGGCCTGGGTGAAGACCTGTACAGCCCGGAAGTAACAGAGCAAACCTATCAGCACCTGGCGACCCTGGCCGGTGACCTGCTGGCCTCCGGCGCCTCGGTGATCGTGGATGCCGCCTGCCTGAAGGAACATGAACGCAACCTGTTTGCCAGTGTTGCGGAGAATCAGGGCGTGCCCTTTGCCCTGCTGCACTGCGAAGCACCGGAACAGCTGCGCCGGGCATGGGTGCGCAAGCGCAAAGGGGATGCTTCCGAGGCTACCGAAGAGCTGCTGGATGCCCAGCAAAGCTGGTTCGAACCCCTGACAACGGACGAGAAAACCCACACCGTGCACCTGCACACCGAGCAGGAGCATGTGGCCGAGGCCGTGGCAGACCGTATCCGCCAGCACCTGGGCCTGGCTCCGGCCCAGTAAGCCCTCAGGGTACCGGTCAGGGCTCCAGGTTGACCGGTACCGCCTCTGTCAGGTCCAGCCGGCCGGTGGGATTACCATCGTCACCGGCCAGGGCAGACCGATAAGCCACCACTTCCACCCCCGCTTCACAAGCCTGGCGCAGTAACTGGCCATAACGGGCGTCGATGTGGTCTGCCGGGCGTACTTCTTCGATACCGGTGTGGTTCACCAGGAAGAACAGCACCCCACGGTCGCCCTTTGCCACCTGCGCCATCAACTCACGCAAGTGCTTCTGGCCCCGCTCGGTGACCGCATCCGGAAAATAGCCCCGCCCGCCTTCGGCCAGGGTGACATTCTTGACCTCCACCCAGGCATCCGGCTCGCTGGCATGGCCGGAGAGCAGCAGGTCAATCCGGCTTTTTTCCTCACCGTACCGCACTTCGCTACGGACGGTACTGTAGCCGGCCAACTCCTCTACCACGCCGCTTTCAATGGCATGCCGGGCCTGGGCATTGGGCCGCGCCGTATTCACACAGGCCAGCACCCCGGGTGAGGTTTCCACCAACTCCCAGGTGTATTGCAGCTTGCGCTTGGGGTTGTCGCTGCGGCTGAGCCACACCCTGGCGTTCTCCGGCTGGCACCCCAGCATGGAACCGGTGTTGGGACAATGAGCGGTTACCTCCTCGCCACCGGGCAGGCGGACATCCGCCAGAAAGCGTTTGTAGCGCCGGATCAGGCGCCCTTCCACCAAAGGTTCAGGAAACTTCACGTGATCTCCCCATAAAGTCGGCGTTACAGGGCTGGCACCCCCGTAACTTATCTGCTATTTTCCGCAAACTCCCGATTCAGGACGAATGCTTTATCCAGGGTTAAACCGCGCAGCCACGCTGGCGCGGCGGAAGCAAAGCGTTCTTGTGAAGTACAAACAAGAGGCCGGGTTCAATGGCAAACACTGCAGAACAACCACGCGAACGTTTTACCAACTTCACCCCTTATGAAATGAAGAAGGGTGAAGAGTATATGAGTGCTGACATGCTGCAGCACTTCAAAGATCTGCTCCTGCAATGGAAACAGGAGCTGATGGAAGAAGTGGACCGCACCATGCACCATATGCAGGAAGACGCCGCAAACTACGCGGATCCCAGCGATCGCGCAACCCAGGAAGAAGAGTTCAGCCTGGAACTGCGCACACGGGACCGTGAGCGTAAACTGATCAAGAAGATTGACCAGACCATCGACCGCATCGACAAAGACGACTACGGTTTTTGCGACCAGTGCGGCGTGGAAATCGGTATTCGCCGGCTGGAGGCCCGCCCGACAGCCACGCTCTGCATCGACTGCAAAACCCTGGCAGAAATCCGCGAGCGCCAGACTGGCATCTGATCACGCCTCAATGGCCGGCAGCACCCGCTGCCGGCCAGATGACTCCCTATGAAGCAACCCCGCTACCGCGGGCGCTTTGCGCCTTCCCCAACCGGCCCCCTGCACTTCGGCTCCCTGGTTACGGCCCTGGCCAGCTGGCTGGAAGCCCGAACCGCTGGCGGTGACTGGCTGGTACGAATCGAAGACCTGGACCCACTGCGGGAACCACCCGAAGCCACCGGACAAATCCTCCATTCCCTGGACTGCCACGGCCTGTTCCCGGACGAACCGGTACGCTTTCAGTCAAAGCGCCATGACGCCTATCAGGACGCCATCAGCCAGCTGCTGGAATCCGGCAAGGCTTATCGCTGCCGCTGTTCCCGCAAACAACTCCAAGCCCATGGTGGCCGGCACCCGAACCACTGTCGCAACGGCACTGCCGGCGTTGGCAACGAGCCTTTCGCCATCCGCTTTGCCCTGCATGACGAAACCAGCCACTGGCATGACCAGCTGCTGGGCCCGCAGCAACAACAGGTACATGCCGAAATCGACGACCCGGTCATCCTGCGCAAAGAAGGCTTCTACGCCTACCAGCTGGCGGTGGTGGTGGACGACATCGACCAGGGCATCACCCACATTGTTCGTGGCTCAGACCTGCTGGACATGACCGCCCAGCAACAACAGATCTACCGGGCCCTGGGCGCACAGCCGCCCCACTGGCTGCATATTCCGGTGATCCTGAATGACCAGGGCCAGAAACTGAGCAAACAGACCCATGCCCCGGCACTGGACGATACCCGCCCGGCAGAGAACCTGGTTCAGGCACTGCAGGCGCTGGGACAAAATCCGCCATCGGAACTGGCCACTCGCGGTGTGGACGCGATACTGGCCTGGGGCCGGGCAAACTGGCAGCGACAGGCTATTCCCCTGACATCCCGGCAGGCCCGTGGTATAACCCCCGGTACACACACCCGTTCGGACCACTGAGCCGATGTACATTTACCGTCTGGTTTTTCTTCTGGTACTGGCCATCTATATTTTTTCCCCGAACATCCTGGATTGGTGGACGTCGCCGGATAACGTCTGGTACAGCCCCTATGTGATCTGGGGCGGGCTGATAGCCATCGGCGTCTGGCTGGAATGGCGACGGGATCCCAATGAGTTTTAGTGCCACCGGCCTGTTACTGGCCAGCCTTCTTTACCTTGTCCTGCTGTTCGGTATTGCCTGGGGCACCGAACAGGGCACAATGATGCGCCGCTGGGTGCGTCACCCCCTGGTGTATACCCTCAGCCTCGGGGTCTATGCCGGCATCTGGGCCGTGTATGGCGCCATTGGCATGGCAGCGGAGTCCGGCTACGGCTTCCTGGCCTATTACCTGGGCATCAGTGGTGCGTTTTTGCTGGCACCGGTGCTGCTTAACCCCATTCTGAGAATTGCCCGGGCCTACCAGCTCACATCCCTGGCCGACCTGTTCGCCTACCGGTATCGCAGCCAGTGGGCGGGCACCCTGGTAACCCTCTGTTCCGCCGCCGCTATCCTGTCCTTGCTGAGCATGCAGATACAGGCGGTTACCGTATCTGCCAGCCTGCTGGCGCCGGCCACCTCACCGGAAGCCATCAGCGTGATGTTTGCCCTGATCGTGGTGTTGTTCACCATGCTGTTCGGGGCACGACGGCATCAGAGTTCCGGCAACCATCAGGGCCTGGTACTGGCCATTGCCTTCGACTCGCTGGTGAAGGTCATCGCCCTGCTGGTGCTTGGCGGCGTCATCCTGTTCGGTGTCTTCGATGGCACCCGCGGGCTGGACGACTGGCTGGCGCAGAATTCCCACCCGGAAGCAGCCATGACCATGGCGATCAACGACGGCAGTTGGCGCGCCCTGCTGCTGATGTCCTTCGCCGCCGCCCTTGTGCTGCCACACATGTACCACATGACCTTCAGCGAAAACCCGTCACCCCGGGCGCTGGCCAAGGCCAGCTGGGGCCTGCCGCTGTACCTGCTGCTGGTGGGCCTGCCGGTTCCGCTGATTGTCTGGGGCGCCCAGGCACTGGACGTCACCTCGCCGCCCGCCTTCTTCAGTATCGGTGTTGCCCAGGCGCTGGGCAGCCCGGCCCTGACCATGCTGATGTACATTGCCGGTTTGTCTGCCGCCAGCGGCCTGATGATTGTCAGCACCCTCGCCCTGGCCGGCATGGTGCTGAACCACGTTGTGCTGCCTCTGAAAACCCCGAAGGATCAGGGCGACATCTACCGCTGGCTGCAGTGGGTCAAGCGCCTTCTGATCGCCGTTATCCTGTTCCTGGCCCTGCTGTTCCACGAAACCATCGGCCAGAAGCTGGACCTGTCCATTCTGGGCGCGATTTCCCTGTCCGGTACCCTGCAACTGCTGCCCGGCGCGCTCGGAGTCATCTACTGGCCGGAAGGCAATCGCCGGGGGCTGGTCGCGGGTCTGGTTACCGGCCTGACCATCTGGCTGTTTACCCTGGTACTGCCGTTCTCGTCTGCCACGGATCTGCTGTACTGGCTCGACCTGCCCATCAACCCGGGCTACGACAACTGGCACATCTTTACCTTTATCAGCCTTACGGCGAATATCTCGGTCTTTGCCCTGGTCTCGATCATCAGCCCCGCGTCGGCGGAAGAAACCAGCGCTGCCCAAGCCTGTTCCATGGGCGCACTGTCCCGGCCCCAGCGCCGGGAACTGCTGGCAGCATCCTCCCAGGAATTCATCCAGCAACTGGCGGATCCGCTGGGCCAGAGCGTGGCACGGCGGGAAGTGGAGCGGGCCCTGGTCCAGCTGAAACTGCCCAATGTGGAGTTCCGGCCGTACCAGCTGCGCCGGCTGCGGGACCAAGTCGAAATCAACCTGTCCGGCCTGCTGGGGCCCTCGGTGGCCCGGGATATTGTAAAGCGGCATCTGGGCTTCAAGCCTCTGACCCACGGCGTCACCGGCCAGGATATCCGCTATGTGGAGCGGGCGCTGGGGGATTACCAGAACCAGCTGACCGGCCTGGCCGGGGAACTGGACAACCTGCGCCGGCATTACCGGCAAACCCTGCAGAACCTGCCAATCCCGGCCTGCTCGGTGGGCGAGGACGGCGAAATCCTGATGTGGAACCACGCCATCGAGGCACTCACCGGCATTTCCGCGGACGAAGTGGTGGGCGCCCGGCTGATGGCCCTTCCCGAGCACTGGCACACCCTGCTGGATGACTTTAACCGGGGCTCGGAGCTACACCGCTACAAGCACCGGCTGGACCTGCGGGGCAAGCCCCATTGGCTGAACCTGCACAAAGCGGCCCTGAGCGGCCCGGACCACACCGAAGGCGGTTCCATTATCCTGGTGGAAGACCAGACCGAAACCCGCCTGCTGGAAGACGAACTGATGCACAGCGAACGGCTGGCCTCTGTTGGCCGCCTGGCCGCTGGCGTGGCCCATGAAATCGGCAACCCGGTCACCGGCATTTCCTCCCTGGCCCAGAACCTGAAGCTGGAAACCGACGACCCTGGCATCCTGGAAACCGCAGACCAGATACAGCAGCAGACCCGGCGCATTTCCGCCATCCTCCAATCCCTGATGAACTTCGCCCGTACCGGCAACCATGCCCACGCAAACCGCTATGAGCCGGTCAACATTCACCGCTGCGTGGAAGAATCCATCAACCTGCTGTCACTCAGCGAACGGGGCATGGGCATCCGCTTTGTTAACGACTGCCCGCCCTCCATGCAGGTGCTGGGCGACGAGCAGCGGCTGGTTCAGGTATTTGTTAACCTGTTGGCCAACGCCAGGGACGCCTCGCCAGACGGAGGTACCATAACGGTCAATGGTAAGGGCGACGGCTACTCCGCTATCATCGAGGTGATTGATGAAGGCTCCGGTATACCGGCAGATCAGCTGGACCACATATTCGAGCCCTTTTACACCACCAAGGCCCCCAACAAAGGCACGGGCCTGGGGTTATCCCTGGTGTACAGTATTGTTGAAGAACACTATGGCAACATCCAGGTAGAAAGCCCGGCCGACAAAGCCGCCGGCCGCGGCACCTGCATGAGGCTGCGCCTGCCCGCCTACGAGCCAGAAACCGATACCGGCAACAGCAGCCCGAACGAAAGGTCGTGAACGCAATATGCCCCGTATTCTGATAGTTGAAGACGAAGACATTATCCGCTCGGCAGTCCGCAAACTGCTGCAGCACGCCGGCTACGAAGTGGCCGATGCCGTCTCTGTAGAAGAAGCCGAAGGGCTGGACCCCGACAGCTTTGACCTGATCATCACCGATCTGCGCCTGCCCGGCGCGCCCGGCACCGAAATGATCACCCGGGCGCCGGACACCCCGGTGCTGATCATGACCAGCTATGCCAGCCTGCGCTCCGCCGTAAACTCCATGAAAATGGGCGCTGTGGACTACATTGCCAAGCCCTTCGACCATGACGAAATGCTGGCTGCCGTGGAGAACATCCTGGCCCGAGGCCACGAGCCCGCCAGCAGCCGGGCCGATGAAGACCCTGACCGAACCGCAGACACCCCATCCGGTGACCCGTCGACCGTCATGTTTGGCACCTGCGAGCCGATGCAGCGGGTATTCACCCTGATCCGCAAGGTAGCCCCCACCGAAACCACGGTGCTTATCCAGGGCGAATCCGGTACCGGTAAGGAACTGGCCGCCCGGGCCCTGCACCTGCTCAGCCCCCGGGCCAACAAGCCCCTGATTTCGGTAAACTGCGCCGCCATCCCCGAGAGCCTGATTGAATCGGAACTGTTCGGCCACGAAAAAGGCGCCTTTACCGGTGCGGTTTCAGCCCGTACCGGCCTGATCGAAGCTGCCGACGGTGGCAGCCTGTTCCTGGACGAAATCGGCGAATTGCCCGCCGAAGCCCAGGCCCGCCTGTTGCGGGTACTGCAGGAAAGCGAAATACGCCGGGTAGGCTCTACCCAAAGCCAGAAAGTAAACGTGCGGATGATCGCCGCTACCCACCGTAACCTGAAAGCGATGACCCGCACCGGCGAGTTCCGGGAAGACCTTTATTACCGCCTGAACGTGATGCAGATCCGTATTCCGCCACTGCGGGAACGCCGGGGCGATGTGCTGGGCCTGGCCAGCCGGTTCCTGAAACGGCAAGCAGAGAAACTCGGACGCCCGGACCTCAGCCTGAGCCCGGAAGCCATGCAGGCCCTAGAGCGTTACCGCTGGCCCGGTAACGTGCGGGAACTGGAAAACGCCATCGAGCGGGCGTCAATCCTGACCGATACCGACGTCATCACCCCCTCTGTGCTGGACCTGGACAGTGATTACGGCGACGAATACATCCCGGAAACCCTGGTGGAAGGCGACAACGAACAAACACCCACCCGCGACGCAGATTCTGCCAACGACTTGTCCCTGGAAGACTACTTCCAGCACTTTGTTCTTGAAAATCAAGATCGTATGAGTGAAACCGAGCTGGCCCAGAAACTCGGCATCAGCCGTAAATCGCTGTGGGAACGCCGCCAGCGGCTGGGCATCCCCCGTAAAAAAGGCGCCGGCAGCTAACCATCCGAAAGGTAACAAATGAGCCCCTGTTCATTTGTTACCTCCCTGTTCCTCACGGTAACACTCCCTCCCCAGATAACGTGACACAGGTAACACTTCCAGCGGGTACGGGGTAACACTTATATCTGCATTTTTCGTAACCCGCTGTTAATAAACACTTTTCAAAAACTGGCACGCCCCCTGCAACCTATTAAGCGCACAACAACAAAAACAAGAGTGACAACGCGGCGTCAAAACAAAAACAAAAAGCTGCAAGAGCGTCCGGTAACAAAAACAAAAACAGGACGCGAGCGAACTGAGTGTTTTGGGTACTTTGCTTTTTTAGTGGTCCCACAACATGCGCGAGTTGTAGAAGTGGAGAAGAATCGTCTTCCAGGCGACACCGCAACTGCTGTAAAGCCCGCGCCATGTTTCTGACTGCTCATGTATTCAAAGCTTTCCGTTTGCGTTGCTTATAAGCCCTGACCTTGGGGCAACACGGTGGGGTAGAAAAATCAAAAAGAATCCCGACAACAACAAGAACAATGCAGATCGTCAACGCTTTCAGGGCGGGTTCGTAATCGCGAACCCGCCTTTTGATTATCTGGCTTCCGCAAAAGCCAAACACCTTCCCGAAACACCCCCTGAAACGACTTTATTGCCAGCGATTCCCGCCAAACGTGTGCAATTCCTGCGCAAACCGTTAAAATCCCCGTTTTTGCGGCTCGCAAACACGGAATTCCATGCCTAGACGACTAGTAGAAAAACTCCGCTCTTTCATGCCCGGCAACGGGAAAAAGAAAGCCAGACACTACCAGCGGCAAGAGATCCCGAGGGATCAGCACAACGTGTCCCGCTCGATGATCAGCGAGCCGGCCAAGAAAGTGCTGCACCGGCTGAACAAAGCTGGCTACGAAGCCTACCTGGTGGGTGGCGGCGTGCGGGATATCCTGCTCGGCGGCAAACCCAAAGACTTCGACATCGCCACCAATGCCACCCCTGAAGAGGTCCACGACCTGTTCCGGAACTCCCGCCTGATCGGCCGCCGGTTCCGTATTGTGCACGTGGTGTTTGGCCGTGAAGTTATTGAAGTCACCACCTTCCGGGGCAATGCCCGGGATGCCGAAGACGATGTTGCCGACGATGAGCACCGCACCAGTGAGCACGGCCTGCTGCTGCGGGACAACGTATATGGCAACCAGGAAGAAGACGCCCTGCGCCGCGACTTCACCATCAACGCGCTGTACTACTGCATCCGCGACTTCAGCATTATCGACTTCGCCAATGGCGTGGAAGACCTGAAAAATCACCAGATCCGCCTGATCGGTGATCCGGAAACCCGCTACCGGGAAGACCCTGTGCGCATGCTGCGGGCCATCCGCTTTGCCGCCAAGCTCGGGTTCGAGATCGAACCGGAAACCGAAGCCCCGATCCGGGAGCTGGCGCCCCTGCTTAGCCACATTCCGCCGGCCCGGCTGTTTGATGAAGTTCTGAAACTGTTCTCCGCCGGCCATGGCGAAGCCACCTATAACCTGCTGCAGCAATACAACCTGCTGGAGCCGCTGTTCCCGGAGACCGCCCGTGCTATTGAAGCCGGCGAACCCGACGAACTGATCCTCCAGGCCCTGCGCAACACCGATGCCCGCATCGCCCAGGGCAAATCGGTAACACCGTATTTCCTGTTTGCCGCCATGCTGTGGCCTGCCCTGCAGGTGGAATGGCGCCGCCGCCAGGACAACGGCGACCCAGTGCAACCGGCGCTGCACGGTGCTATCGGCAAGGTTATCGGCCGCCAGGTTCAGGCCACATCCATTCCCAAGCGTTTCTCCGGCCCCATGAAAGAAATCTGGGAAATGCAGATGCGCCTGCCCCGGCGCCAGGGCAAGCGGGCCTTTGCCACGCTCACCCACCCCCGCTTCCGGGCTGCCTACGATTTCCTGTTAGTACGGGAATCTGCTGGTGAGATTGAACCCGGCCTCGGCCAGTGGTGGACCGAATTCCAGAGAGTGGACGAGCGCGGCCAGGAAAGAATGCTGTCCCAGCTTGGCTCGGCCACGGCGCCCCGCAAACGCCGGCGCAAGCGCAGCCCGGTAAAACGGCCGCCTCAGTCATGACCGTGCTGGCTTACGTTGGCCTGGGCAGCAACCTGCAGGACCCCGCTGCCCAGCTGGCTCGCGCCGTGTCCGCGCTGGCCAGCCTGCCGGACACCACGCTGATGGCACAGTCGCCGTTCTACGCCAGCCGACCCGTGGGCCCGCAGGACCAACCGGATTTTGTGAATGGCGCTGTCGAACTGCGCACCGCCCTGCGCCCACACCAGCTGCTGGACCACCTGCAGGCCATCGAGAAGGCCCAAGGCCGGGAACGGCTGCGCCACTGGGGGCCACGCACACTGGATCTTGACCTTCTTCTGTATGGCGACCAACAGCTGGCGGATAAGCGGCTGACGGTACCCCACGCCGAGCTGGCAAACCGGGATTTCGTGCTGCAACCCCTGCTGGATCTGAACCCGGAACTGAGCCTGCCCGATGGCCGCCGAATCGACCAGCTGCGGTCCCGGTGCCCGGACAATCAACTGCGCAAGCTGCCGCCCACAGGCGGACACAACTGATCACCGGGCGGCAACTCCGTGCTACTCTTGAGTCTGATATACCCCGGCATTAATCTAACCAGAAGGCTAGGATCTTATGGCAGTTACCATCAACACCCTGCGGGAATACAAGCAAAAGGGCGAGGCCTTTTCTGCCCTCACCTCCTATGACGCCACCTTTGCACAGGTGGTCAGTGAAGCGGGCGTAGACGTGATCCTGATTGGTGACTCGCTCGGCATGGTCCTTCAGGGCAATGACAGCACCCTGCCGGTGACCATGGAGCACATGGTTTACCACACCAGCTGTGTGGCCCGGGGCAACCGTGGTGCGCTGATCATGGCCGACATGCCCTTCATGTCTTATGGCACCGTGGCCGATGCCCTGGATAATGCAGCAGAACTGATGCGCGCCGGCGCCCACATGGTGAAGCTCGAGGGTACCGACTGGATGCGCGACACCATCGAAGCCCTGAGCGAGCGAGGCGTTCCGGTATGCGCCCACCTGGGCCTGACGCCTCAGTTTGTGAACAAGTTTGGTGGTTACAAGGTACAGGGCCGCGATGAAAAAGCCGCCGAAGCGATGATCGAACACGCCTGTGAACTGGAAGCCGCCGGTGCCGACGTGATCCTGCTGGAATGCGTACCCGCGCCGCTGGCTGCCCGCATCACCCAGGCAGTCAAAGCCCCGGTCATCGGCATCGGCGCCGGCAACGGCACCGACGGCCAGGTGCTGGTACTGCACGACATGCTCGGCGCCACCACTGGCCGCAAGCCGCGCTTTGTGAAGAATTTCCTGGCAGACACCGGCTCCATTTCCGAAGCCATTGCCGCCTACGCAAAAGCCGTTAAAGACCGCTCATTCCCGGCCGAGGAGCATACGTTCAAGGCATGAGAACCGTACACTCACTGAAAGAACTACGCAGCATCCTTCGCACTTACCGACAGCAGGGTAAAACCATCGCGCTGGTGCCCACCATGGGCAACCTGCACGAGGGGCACATTTCCCTGGTGCGCAAGGCCACGGAAGCCGCCAACGTCGTGGTCACCAGTATTTTCGTCAACCCGATGCAGTTCGGTGCCGGCGAAGACCTCGACAAATACCCGCGCACCCTGGCCGAAGACCAGCAGCTGCTGGAAGACGCGGGCAACACCCTGGTGTTTGCGCCAAGCGCCGATGAAGTCTACCCGGAAGGCCTGGCCAACCAGACCAAGGTGGTGGTGCCGGGCGTCAGCGAAGGCCATTGCGGAGCCAGCCGCCCCGGGCATTTCGAAGGCGTAGCCACGGTGGTCACCATGCTGTTCAACATGGTACAGCCTGACATCGCCATCTTCGGCGAAAAGGATTTCCAGCAACTGGCCGTCATCCGCAAGATGGTGCGGGACCTGATGATGCCCATCGAAATCATTGGCGCCCCGACCATCCGCGAAGACGACGGCCTGGCCAAGAGCTCCCGCAACGGCTACCTGTCTGACCAGGAAAGAGCCATTGCCCCGGTGGTGTACAAAACACTCACCAGCATCGCCAGCCAGCTGGAACAGGGCCGCTCGGACTTCAACACGCTGGAGCAGGAAGCTAAAGAGGCACTCGCCAGCGCCGGCCTGCGCCCGGATTACTTTAATATCGTGAACAGCCTGAGCCTCAAACCCGCAGCAGAAGCCGACCGTGAGCTGACCCTGCTGGTTGCCGCCTTCCTGGGTACCACCCGGCTGATTGACAATATTTCCGTAACCCGCTGAACCCGGAACTGCGGCCGCCACCCCGGAGGCCGCAGACAGAAAGGACATTCTGATGCCAGATAGTACGGCTACACTGACCCAAAGGCGCGAGTGGCAGGCGCTGACCCGGCACAAGGAAAACCTCGCCGAAAACCCGATGCGTAACCTGTTCCGCGACGATCCCGGGCGCGCCACCCGCTACCTGCTGGAGGCCGCCGGCCTGACCCTGGACTTCTCCCGCAACCGGCTGACCGATGAAACCCTCACCGCCCTGGCCAACCTGGCCCGGGCCTGCGGCCTGGAGCAGCGCACCGAAGCCCTGTTTACCGGCGGCATCGTCAACATCACCGAAAACCGGCCAGCCCTGCACACCGCCCTGCGCCAGCCAGCGGACACCGAAGTAACGGTGGAAGGCCGCAACATAATGCCGGAAGTGCACAGCACACTGGCGCGCATGGAACAGCTGGTTGAAGCGGTTCAAAGCGGCCGACACTGCGGCCACACCGGCAAGCGCTTTACCGACGTGGTGAGCATTGGGATTGGCGGCTCCTTTCTGGGCCCCAAACTGGTGGTCGAGGCCCTGAAGCCCTACTGGCAAGGCGACCTGAACTGCCACTTTGTTGCCAACATAGACGGCACCGACATCGCGGAAACCCTGAAACAACTGAACCCAGAAACCACCCTGTTCCTGGTTCAGTCCAAATCCTTCCGCACCCAGGAAACCCTCGATAACAGCCTGGTGGCCCGGCAATGGTTCCTGGCCAATGGCGGCTCCGATACGGCTATCGCCAGCCACTTTATGGCGGTCACCACCAACATCGAAGCAGCCACCGGCTTTGGCATTGCCGCTGACAACATCTTCCCCATGTGGGACTGGGTGGGCGGTCGCTATTCGCTGTGGTCCGCCATCGGCCTGCCCATTGCCCTGGCCCTCGGCATGGACCACTTCCGGGCCCTGCTGGCCGGCGCCCATGCCATGGACTGCCATTTCCGCAACACCCCGGCCGAGCGAAACCTGCCGGTGGTGATGGCCATGCTGAGCGTCTGGTACAACAACTTCTGGGGTGCCGAAAGCCACGCCGTACTGCCCTACGATGAATACCTGAAGCACCTGCCCGAGCACCTGCAACAGCTGGACATGGAAAGTAACGGCAAGCGGGTAACCCAGACTGGCCATCCTGTGGATGTCGCTACCGGCCCGATACTCTGGGGGGGCGTGGGCGCTAACGGCCAGCACGCCTACCACCAGCTGATCCACCAGGGCACCCGGTTGATTCCGGCAGACTTTGTGATTCCCCTGACCTCGCATAACCCGGTGGAACACCACCACGCCACCCTGTTTGCCAACTGCCTGAGCCAGGCACGGGCCATGATGGCAGGTAAAACCCGGGACGAAGCCATTCAGGAACTGCGGAATAGCGGCATGGCTGAAGAGGCGGCGCTGGCACTGGCCCCGCACAAGGTGATCCCGGGCAACCAGCCCAGTAATATCCTGATGATGGAACAGCTAACGCCAGAAACGCTGGGCGCACTGGTTGCGCTGTATGAGCACCGCACCTTTGTGCAGAGCGTTATCTGGGATGTGGACTGCTTTGATCAGTGGGGCGTGGAGCTGGGCAAGCAGATTGGCAACGAAATCCTGCCGCGCCTGCTCGGCGAAAAGGGCGACGGCACGTCAGGCGACAGCGCCACCGACCACCTGATTGCGCGGTTCCGTTCAGCCAACGGCCTGTGAAATCAGTCGCCCCTGCCAGATGAAATCCACCGGCCAGAGCTTCTGGCCGGTGCTATAGGCCTGCCACAGCCGGCCATAGCTTTCGCCACAGACCGGGTGCAACTCGTCCGGCGCGATATCGGCCAACGGGCGCAGCACAAAGGCATTCTTCACAATCTCGGCCCGGGGCAATTCAACGCCATCGGTTACGCCGGTAACATTACCCCAGGTCAGGATATCCAGGTCCAGCGTTCGCGGGCTGAACTTGGGAGCATCCGGCTTGCGCCCGTTTTCCCGCTCCAGCTGCTTGAAACAGGCAGACAACTCGCCAACCGGCAAGTCGGTCTCCACCCCCACCACCAGGTTCAGAAAGTCCGAACCGTCAAAGCCCACCGACTCGCTCTCGTAGACCGGCGAGATCACCAGCTCACCAAACCACTGTTGCAGGGCATCCAGTGCTGCCGTTACATGCCGGTAGCGGTCGATGTTACTGCCGATACTGATATACACCCTGGCCATCACCGCTCTCCCCTTTCAATTTTTACACCCACCGCCCTGGCCGCCGGCACGGCGCCGGGCTTTCGCAGGGTTAATCGCAACCAGCGTACCCCGAACTCATTCAGCAGCACCCCGGCCAACTCTTCCGCCGCCCGCTCCAGCAACTTCGGTTGCAGCGCCTGCAGCACGGCCGTTACCCGCTCGCTCACCGCAGCATAGTCCAGGGCATCGGCCACATCATCACTGCCCCCCGGGCGACGGTTGTCCCATGCCATTTCAAGGTCTACCAGCAGCCGCTGGGTGACGTCGCGTTCCCAGTCGTACACGCCGATAACGGTCTCTACCGCCAGGCCTTCGATGAAGACGATGTCTGTTGAAGCATCTGCCAAACCGGACTCCAGGATGTTCCACTCAAGGCTGATTGAATTATGCACAGGCAAGCGATACTGTGGCTGATCACCTGCCTGCCGGATTGTAAGGGCGGGCATTTTCTCACAGAACACCCGGTGCCGTCTGCGCACCTGCGATGCAGCCATGGATGTAACCAGCAACCCGATTGTGATTGTACTGCTCTGCTTCGGCGCCTACCTGGCCGGCTCGGTCCTGTTTGCCGTGCCCGTATGCCGCGCGTGGCAGTTGCCCGATCCGCGCGCGCTAGGTTCCGGCAACCCCGGAGCCACCAACGTTTACCGGGCCGGCGGCTGGAAACCGGCGCTGATCACCCTGGCGCTGGATGCCTTCAAGGGCTGGCTACCGGTGTGGCTGGCACACCTGGCGGGGCTGTCTATCCTGGTGCAGGCCATGGTGGCCCTGTGCGCGGTAACCGGCCATATGATTCCGCTGTTCTACCGGTTCAAGGGCGGCAAGGGCGTGGCAACAGCGCTGGGTGCCGGCCTTGCGCTGGCGCCGGTCACGACCCTGATCATGGCCGGCATCTGGCTGGCGATCATGTGGCGCTGGCGCATTTCTGCGCTGGCCTCATTGATTGCCATTGCCAGCGGGCCGGTCATCAGCGCCCTGCTGGAGCCGGACACCCTGCCGCTGTTTGGCCTGCTTACCCTGCTGATTGTGGTGCGCCACCGCAATAACCTGATCCGGCTGGCTCAGGGCCGGGAAACCGGCTTGTAATACTCAGTCTACAAGGCCGTTAGCCCGGGGCTCATTCACCGCCGGCAGGGTATTCATCGGCCAGCGCGGCACCGACACAATCCGCTCACCATCACGCTGCCCGGCCCGCAGCCGCTGGGCACCGGCGTAGGCAATCATGGCCCCGTTATCGGTGCAGAATTCCGGGCGGGCATAGAACACCGAGCCACGCAGCTTCGCGGCCATTTTCTCCAACCCGGCCCGCAGCCGCTTGTTGGCACTCACGCCACCGGCAATCACCAGCCGCTTGCAGCCGGTTTGCTCCAGTGCCCGCTTGCACTTGATGGTCAGGGTATCCACCACTGCCGCCTCGAAGGCCAGGGCGATATCGGCTTTTACCTGTTCGTCCAGGTTGCCGTTATCCCGGGCCGCATTCACCGTGTTCAGGGTAAAGGTTTTCAGGCCACTGAAACTGAAGTCCAGGCCGGGGCGATCGGTCATCGGGCGCGGAAACCGGTAGATGCCATCGCGGCCCTTTTCCGCCAGCGCCGCCACCCGCGGGCCACCGGGGTAATCCAGGCCCAGCATCTTGGCGGTTTTATCAAAAGCCTCACCGGCGGCGTCGTCTACCGATTCGCCCAGCATTTCATACTCGCCAATGCCGTCTACCCGCACCAGCTGGGTGTGGCCGCCGGATACCAGCAGCGCCACAAACGGAAATTCCGGCGGGTTGTCTTCCAGCATGGGCGCCAGCAAATGGCCTTCCATGTGGTGCACACCCAGTACCGGAATATCCAGCGCAAAACCCAGGGCATGGGCCACCGAGCCACCCACCATCAACGCGCCAACCAGGCCCGGGCCGGCAGTGTAGGCAATGCCCTCAAGATCCTTGCGGGTTTTGCCGGCCTCGGCCAGCACCTGGTCGCACAGGGGCAACAATTTGCGCACGTGATCCCGCGAGGCCAGCTCCGGCACTACGCCGCCGTAGTCGGCGTGCATGTCAATCTGGCTGAACAGGGCGTGGGCCAGCAGCCCCTGCTCGTCATCAAACAGCGCAACGCCGGTTTCATCGCAGGAGGTTTCAATACCAAGAATCAGCATAGTCAGGCCGTGTCCGCAGGAGGAGAAATGAAAGCTGCCGGCATTTTAGCAGAAACCCGAAAGCCTCCGGCAGTTTCGTTGAACAATGATTGACCTCAGCAAGTCCAGCCGTTATCATTGCCGCCCTAAATTAGCACTGGTCGAGTTTTAGCCAATCTGACCAGGGATCGAGCCCGCATGGCAAAGGCCGGCGGAACCAATTGAAACCGAATCTATCAGGTAGGTGATTTTCGAATGCCAGCTGTTAAAGTGAAAGAGAATGAACCGTTTGACGTAGCACTGCGTCGCTTCAAGCGTTCCTGCGAGAAGGCCGGTGTACTGTCTGAAGTACGTCGTCGTGAGCACTACGAGAAGCCGACCGCTGTACGTAAGCGCAAAGCAGCTGCCGCCGTTAAGCGTCATCTCAAGAAGCTTCAGCGTGAGCAGCGTAAGTTCGAGCGTCTGTACTGAGTTCAGAACGCATCGACAGCAAGACTGATTGCCGGAACGGCGTTTCGCCCTACCCGGCAAACTGAAAATGCCGCCGAGGCCTGGCTTCGGCGGCATTTTTGGCTATGGTGAATAGCGTCTTACCCCGGCACCAGGCTGAAGTGGAGCCACCATGAGCGGACTGATCCCTCAACGATTTGTTGAAGACCTGCTGGATCGTATCGACCTGGCGGAGCTGATCGGTTCCCGCGTTACCCTGAAAAAAGCCGGCGCCAATTATAAAGCCTGCTGCCCGTTCCACGACGAAAAAACACCTTCGTTCAACGTTCGGCCAGACAAAGGCTTCTACCACTGTTTCGGATGCGGCGCCCACGGCGATGCCATCAGCTTCGTTCGTGAGTTCGAGGGCCTCGGGTTTACCGAAGCAGTGGAAGAACTGGCCAGGCGCGCAGGGCTTGAAGTGCCTTACGACAAGGCTGCCAGGCAGGAAATGCAACAGGCCAGGACGCTGACAGACGCGCTGGACTTTGCCAGCCGCTTTTACCAGTCTGCCCTGGCCGGCCAGCAAGGTGCCTACGCACGGGACTACCTGAAGCAGCGCGGGCTGGACGACGCCATCATCCAGCAGTACCAGATCGGCTTCGCCCCGGGCACCGGCACGGCCCTGTACGACGCGGCCCCGAAAGACCTGAAGGGCCCGCTGGTTGAAACCCGGACGGTTTCCGATCAATACGGCCGCCCCAGGGACCTGTTCCGCAACCGGGTCATGTTCCCGATCCGGAACACCCGGGGCAAAACCGTCGCTTTCGGTGGCCGCACGCTGGGCGACGACAAAGCCAAGTACATCAATTCGCCGGAATCGGACGTATTCCACAAGAGCCGTGAAATCTACGGCCTGTTCGAGGCCCGGCAAGCCATCCGCCAGCTGGACAAGCTGCTGGTAGTGGAAGGCTACATGGACGTGATCGCCCTGGCCCAGCACGGCATTCACTACGCCGTTGCCACCCTGGGTACAGCGACCAACCAGGACAGCCTGAACGCCCTGCTACGGCAGGTAAGACACATCGTATTCTGCTTTGACGGCGACCAGGCCGGCTTCCGTGCTGCCGACCGGGCCATGGAAAACGCCCTGGAGCTGATGGCAGACGGACTGCACCTGCAGTTCCTGATGCTGCCGCAAGGCGAAGACCCGGACACCCTGATCCGAAAAGAGGGTGCCGAGGCCTTCCAGAAACGCATAGACGGCGCCACTCCGCTCTCGCGCTACCTGTTTGACCGCCAGAGCGAAGGGCTCGACCTGCAACTGCCGGAACACCGGGGCGAACTGAGAGCCCGGACCGAGCCGCTACTGAACAAAATGCCCCGCAGCACACTGCGGGACGCCATGTGGCACGAAATGCTGCGACTGTGCGGCGGCCGCAACCAGTGGCAGAACCGCCAGCAAGGCCAGAACTACAAGGCCCGGGGCTGGCGCAACGAAGGCCAGAACCGGCCGACAGAAGAGCGGATAGACGTAAAGCTCAGCAAAGACAGCACCTTGTGCCTGGCCCTGCTGGAAGCGCCGGAACTGGCCTCGGAAGTGAAAGCTCTGGCCGACCGCACACGACAGCTGGAACAGGCCGGGCGACTGGCCCGCTGGCTGCTGGACAAGGACATCCAGACCCGCAAGGCACTGGTAGCGGGACTGGCAACCGATAAGCAGGCCCGCGACAGGTTCTACAACCTGTTCGACGGACTGGAGCACATACCGGCGCGGGAAAGCACACTGGCTGCGGCCAGAGAGCTGTTAAGCCCGAACGAAGAAGCCGCGCGCCAGCAAAGGCTGGCAACCTTGCTCCGGAACCTGACAACACTCACCCCGGAACAACGGGAAGAGCTGAGAACCCTCAGCGCGGGTACGTTAAACCCGAAAGCGGAGGAGTAGAAACTTGAAACTATCGCAATTGATCACCATCTAACCGGTTGGTGACAGCAAAACCGAGCGACAGCTATAATAGCTGTTTAACTTTTTTCCTTTTTAAAAGCGAGTTCACAGGGTGTCTATGTCAGGCAATTCGCAGAAATCACGTTTGAAAGACCTCATCGCACGAGGCAAGGAACAAGGTTACCTGACTTACGCCGAGGTAAACGACCACCTGCCGGAAGATATCGCAGACCCGGACCAGGTTGAAGATATCATCCGGATGATCAACGACATGGGTATCCAGGTGTGCGAAGAAACGCCGGACGCCGATACCCTGCTGATGACCGAAGGCGATTCCACCGCCGACGAAGCCGCTGCTGCAGAGGCCGCCGCTGCCCTGGCCGCCGTGGAAACCGATGCCGGTCGCACCACCGACCCGGTGCGCATGTACATGCGCGAAATGGGTACCGTTGAACTGCTGACCCGCGAAGGCGAAATCGTCATCGCCAAGCGCATCGAAGAAGGCATCCGCGACGTAATGGCGGCCGTTGCGCACTTCCCGGGCACCGCCGGCACCGTTATTCAGGCCTACGAGCGCATCATCGAGAACGAAGGCCGCATCAGCGACATCGTAACCGGCTTCCTTGACCCGGACGACGCCGAGCCGTTCATGGGTGAAGAAACCGCCGAAGACACCTCTGCGGACGAGTCTGACAGCGCGGACGATGACGACGACACCTCCAGCGATGACGACAACGATAGCGGCCCGGATCCGGAAGAGACCCGCCTGCGCTTCGAGCTGCTGAAAGAAAAGCTCGATGCCGCCGACAAGGCCCTGGCCAAGCATGGCCGCAGCCACAAGAAAACCCAGGAAGCCCTGAACGAACTGGGCCAGGTTTTTGCCCCGTTCAAGCTGGCCAATAAGGCGTTTGACGAGCTGGTGAACGTAGTTCGCTCCACCAACGATCTGGTGCGCGAGAACGAGCGGGCGATCATGCAGATTTGCGTACGCGACTGCAAAATGCCCCGTAAAGACTTCATCAAGTGGTTCCCGGGCAACGAAACCGACCTTGAGTGGGCGAAGGAAATCGCCGCCACCAAGAAGCCTTACGCCGCTGCCATCGGCGAGCGCATCGACGAAATCGTGCGCCTGCAGAAGCGTATCCAGAACGTGCAGACCGAAGTGGATCTGGATGTGGCCGACATCAAGGAAATTAACCGCCGGGTGTCTATCGGTGAGGCGAAAGCCCGCCGCGCCAAAAAGGAAATGGTCGAGGCCAACCTGCGTCTGGTTATCTCCATTGCCAAGAAGTACACCAACCGTGGCCTTCAGTTCCTGGACCTGATCCAGGAAGGCAACATCGGCCTGATGAAGGCCGTCGACAAGTTTGAATACCGTCGCGGCTACAAGTTCTCAACCTACGCCACCTGGTGGATTCGCCAGGCCATCACCCGCTCTATCGCGGACCAGGCCCGCACCATCCGGATTCCGGTGCACATGATCGAAACCATCAACAAGCTCAACCGGATTTCCCGCCAGATGCTGCAGGAAATGGGCCGCGAGCCCACACCGGAAGAGCTGGGCGAGCGCATGGAAATGCCGGAAGACAAGATCCGCAAGGTACTGAAGATCGCCAAAGAACCGATCTCTATGGAAACCCCGATCGGCGATGATGAAGACAGCCACCTGGGCGACTTCATCGAGGATATCCAGGCCCTGTCGCCGGTGGATTCCGCCACCGCCGAAGGTCTGCGCGAAGCGACCCGCTCCGTGCTGGCCGGCCTGACCGCTCGCGAATCCAAGGTGCTGCGCATGCGCTTCGGTATCGAAATGAACACCGACCACACCCTGGAAGAAGTCGGCAAGCAGTTCGACGTAACCCGTGAGCGTATCCGTCAGATCGAAGCCAAGGCCCTGCGCAAACTGCGCCATCCTTCCCGCTCCGATCACCTGCGCGGCTTTATTGACGATCAGGGCAACGGTTAATCCGCAACACAGTAGCGGGCGCCACCCCTCGCGGGTATAATGGCGCCCGTTTTCCTTTCCGGGCCTATAGCTCAGTTGGTTAGAGCAGGGGACTCATAATAGAATGCGCTAACGGCTTGACGGAGAGATAAAGCAGAGTAAATACAGCCGCTTACCACTTGTAAGCGCTAAAGCCGAAAAGCCAATGTAACAGCTATGTAAGCGGCAAAAACAGTTTCGGGCCTTTAGCTCAGTTGGTTAGAGCACTCGACTCATAATCGATTGGTCGCTGGTTCAAGTCCAGCAAGGCCCACCATACAAAGCCCTGAGCCATAAGGTTTTCAGGGCTTTTTATCGGCTCTCGGCAATCGAAGTTGATTGCCGAAAAACTGCTTACATTGAGATGTAGTAGTGATTTTTTACAGAAATTTACTACAAATGTTTATTCGCAGTGGCTACACTGCGTACGAGGGTGGCATAACCCCCTATAAGGAGGTTCGTATGAAAGCTGCTAAGAAAAATGCACAGAACGAGAATGCATTAGCAAAGGTAGCTCGATCCGTCAGTTTTAGCTCGGATCGTCTTTCTAACAAAAGAACAGTCTCAAAGGATCGAGAGCGCTACATTAAGCGAGTAAGTGCACAGGCACTATCAGCTGTCAGCGCCTAAGAAAAAAATTAAGATTTTATGAGCGCCCCATCACTGGGGCGCTTTCGTTTTGAGGGGAAAAAGACTTGGCCAGGAAGTGGGTATTTGAATCTCTTGTTAACAATGATCAGGATTCAATTGGTCTGATAGCCTATGCCCTCTACAAGCACAAGAAGCATACGTTAGCCACATCGCTGAGGCAGGCTGGCAACGACGAGGATTACATCCAGCAACAGGTGCAGACCTTTCATGATCAAACTCTGCAAAATAACTCGCTGGAAGACTACAGAGAAAAAGCCAAGAACTTCTTAAATAAGATCTTCCAAGAAATTGAAGAAGATATCAGCGCGAAGTTTGAGAAAGAAATAGCTCAGGTCGAAAAGCAACACAAAAAAGAGCTGACAAACGAGAAGCGAAAACTCTTTAGAAACATCAAGGAATACCAGCACGCGAATCGAGCTTGGTATGAAAAGCTCGGAGCGTGGCTGCTATCCGGCATTCCTGGAATTGTGTCTTCGTTTCTCGTCACCTGCCTGATCATTGGCGCATCGATACTATTCATTTCGGAAGATAAGCGGCAGGACATGCTACGCAGCCTCTGGGCAGAATATTTTGGCGTGCAACAACAGGTTACCACTGAGCCCCAGAAGCCTGACACCAGCCGCCAGCCCTAGACTCCACGTAAATATGACGGCGGCATTTCAACTTAAAGGAGTGCAAGCGCTTACGCAGTGCTTGCACTGCGTTCTGACCGCCAAAGAAATACCAACAAAATCATTGCCTTAATTGACTTAAACCATTAACTCCGACTTATTCGTTCTGCATGGGCAGTGTCGCGACTTGCCGCCTTCTACGCCGCTAGCGTACTGGTGGCCTGCCGATCGTCGCCTGTGCCAGCCCACAACGAGCGCAAACGACAGCGCCCCGAGACATTGCTGCCAAGGGGCGCTGAAGGCTGGGTCACAGATCGTGGAGCGGGTGACTGCCCCAACTGAGGCGGTTTGATTTACGTGCGACTCACCTCTATGGCACAGCTCCCGGACCGGAGACACTTTTACCCAATGGCGACAAGTACGAGATGGCTCAAGTCTCCCTTGTCGTACTGCGGAGGGCAGTCCTTCTTGATATTCGCTTTCAGTTCCGCTTGCATGTTGCTGGCAATGGCTCCCCACTCGTCAACGGGCATCAACTCGGGAAACAGGGCCACAACCTTCCTTTGACCACGCACCCGTTCCAAGGCCTCCAGCCGTTTCAGTGTGGCCATTGATACCCGCGCTCTCATGTCACACCCGCCAGCTTGGCAATCATCTCAACCCGCACGGCGTGGGATGGATGGCGGCAAGCAATCAAATCAGCTGCACCGTTGAACGCGGTAAAGGTATCCGCCTCGTCGCGGGGGATGCGTGTCTCAATGATCGTTCCTTCGTGCTCTTTCCAGAGCCACGGTTTTCCCTATCAAAGACCTGCATACTGACGCAGAGGTTGATAGCAATCTTCCAGACGTCCTCCAACTTCGTGTATTTTCGAAACCACCAGACAACCACCCGCAGAATTATCAGGTGGTTGCAGCCGGACTTCGGGGGAAGCTGGGCCCACCATTTCTTTCTATTCTCCCTCTGCCTTCCGAAGCCGCCGCAACCACACCGTCAAAAAACTTACACCTCACTTTCAGAACTTCCGAAAACACTCCTGAATACAAACAACTAAGAAGCTGGCACACATACTGCTATCTCTCTAGCGAGAAAGGACAAGATTACGAACCGCAACGAAGGAGTGTCACATGTACCGCTCAACAATAACCAAAACACTATTGCTTGCCGGCATTGCTGCCGCCGGGATGGCGGCCCTCGCTTCCAAACCAATGCAGAGCTAATGCTGGATGCGCCAAACCTTCATCTGCCAATCGAGGGTCTGCTTGCGCATAACCTGTTTAGCTATCCGCTCACCCTTGAACTTGACGGGCCAATTACGTTCTTTGATGACGGCCGGATGCAAGTTGAACAGCGCAACCTGAACGTTCCTGAGATCACCGTCGACGTGGCGGGATCGAGTGATGCCTCCACCGGCCTGCTCGGCTTCTTGAGCTGCCTGGGTAGTATCTTTACCGGCGGCGGCCTCGACGCCTGTGAAGAATTGGCCAGCGGAAACGGGAAAGCCGTGCAATTGCCACTGAAGATTCCCGAGCAAGGCGTCTACCTGAACTTCATCTCCAACCCGGTAAAAGACCTGCCGGTCCAGTACGAGCAGCAAACCGCTCAGTAAGTTAACCAGGTAATACGGACCCTCCTCAGGCCAGCCTTCGGGCTGGCCTTTTTTGTTTGCCCGGCG
>NZ_AXBV01000082.1:0-25211 GCF_000475255.1 Marinobacter sp. ES-1 | reverse complement strand
CGGATCATCCCAACAGATCCCTAAGCAAAGCCGCACACTGATGGGCCTGCTCCGCAGGCCACTCCACCACAACCGCACCACCGGCGCGGGGAATCTCGATGCGGATGGTGCTACGCTTGTCTGAAACGGATTGGTTGCTCGGTGCAGAGGCCACTGCTGGCAGACGGACCGGAACGAATTCAGGTGTTTCCGGAGTTTTAGCCGCCCTTCGCGCTTCGCTCATCCAGCGCCGGACCATGTTGGCGTTGAGGCCGTTATCCAGCGAAATCCGGGAAACAGACGCCCCGGGCCTCAGACATTCGGCGACGATACGAGCCTTCAGCTCTTTGGAGTAACGACGACGTTTTTGGTAGGGCTTGTTTACGCTTATGTTGGTCATGTTAAGTGTCCACTTAAAAATAAGTGGACACTATCCTGACGGCCGCAGCGCCTGGCTCAAGATGGGATTACCGGACGGTTACGCCTCTGTCGCAAAAGAGCAAAGGCAATCCGAGGCTGCCTGATGGGAGCTGTGTTCCAACCACACAACAGAAGGAGACCCCTCTGTGATCGATCTATCTGCAACACTGATTGGCTTTGCCAGCTTTGTTCTGGTGGTACTGGCCATCTGCGGCGCCGCTTACTTCAAAGCAGATCGCCTGGAAGACTGGTTTAAAACCAAATTCGTGAAACGGCCAAACCGAACCCCGTAGAAGGTCCGGAACACCAAGCCCAATGATCAAATGGCATCACGCGTCACATCCTTAATAAGTTCACTGGGCACGAATTGCATACAGTGCAATTGTAATTGCAAATTTTGGATAAATTGCACTCTTAATTGCACGTAAAGCATTGGCTGGGCTATTCCCTCTTGTCTGCCTCCCAGTAATAACGAGAGCCTGCACCGTGACCTGACTGGTTGACCCGGCCAGTTTCTGCGGCCAACTCCCTCATCAGCGTGGTTACTTGATTACGGGAATACTTGGTGATTTTGCGCACTTCAGCATTTCTCAAGCCTTCTTCACCGCGCTTCGCACGTTCCATCAGAATACTGAGCACCCGGGTTTTCGCGGCATCCCAGCCAATACGACGGCGGGCTTCGCTGTGGCCGTCGTCAGCCAGGCGATTGTAAAGCTCTGGCTGGATGCACCAGTAGGCGCCCCGGCCGGTACCACCATGTTCGATGTAGCCAGCCGATTCCATTGTGGATAACTTTTCGCGCATCTCTGCTTCGCCACGCTGGCACAGGTTGGCGGCAGTGTTGGTGTCTATTTCCGGATGGTGGAGCAGGTACTGCAGAAGCATCAGCTCATCCACGCCCAAGGTACGCCCACGTTCACTTTCCTCCGCCACAAACAGACGGAAGGTGGCGTTCAACTCCCGTTTGGGAAAGCTGACTTGAACTGACTCGCCAATTTCCCGGATCTGGGGTGGCTCTTTGCCTTCCATTAGCAAGGCGGAGAACATGCGGTTAATACCGAGGTTGCTGCGGTTTACCAGGCGCAGCCGGGTAAGGGCCTCAACCAGCAAAGGGTTTCTGGCAGCCGGTTGGTGGTGGAGAATATTGTTAGGAGTGATTCCGGCAATAAACCCGCCGTTATTACTGATTTCCAACCGGTCGGCATAGAGCTTAACCATCACCGGCCCCGCTATGCGCAAATCGGCATGGCAAAAGGCATTCATCAGCGCCTCACGCACGGCAATTTCTGGCCAGGTGCGGTATTCGTAGTGGAACATGCCCTGCTTGTAGGTGGTGATAGGATTAAAGGGCACCAGAAGTTCTTCGATGCGCTGTACGGACAAGGGCAGTGCACTGACCCGGTCTTCCCGGATGCCGTAGTCGGTATCAGAGGTCATTTGCAGGAAAGTCCAGTTATGGCCGGGCAGGTATTCCCGAATAGCCACTTCAGTGCCGGTCAGCAGGATCGCCGCCCTGGTAAGCTTGCCCTGTTTGATCAGCCCCAGGGTGGACAGCAGCTCTGCGTCAGACAAACGCAGCAGATCCTCTGGTGCCCGTTCCCTGCTGGCCTGGTTGCGCAATGCTTCCAGCGCTGTGGCCGACAAAAGCGAGCTGTCCACAGGGGCAACGGGCTCGGCGGTATAGTCAGTCTCGCCGGTTTCCACACTGATCTTACGGCGAACGGTGCCCGTCAGCGGAACGCAATCTTTACTGACTCGGATGGTGCCCCGCCCTGCAGTGTCCGTGTATGGCGGCATACCGGGGTGAATCTGCATCAACAGTACCCGGCCAGTGCCTTCCGGTACGGCCAGTTCTTCGAACACCGGCATTATTTTCGGGTCAGTCTGGTCGTATACCGCTTTTTTCAGGAGATTGGCGTCTATTTCCTGTGGTACGCCCAGGATAGCGTTGTTCCGCCCCTGTATGCGATCAGCCACGCCAAACACCACGGTACCACCGCCACCATTGGCCATGCACACGGCCATCTGCACTACCGTTCTGACTGCGTTGTCACGGCTTTTCAGGTCCCACTGTTTGAAGTCTAGGTCCTGGCTTTCCAGCTCATCTGCGATGCAGTGGTCAAGCTCCGGCAGCAGTGCCTCGATGTCGGCGAGGGTTCGCATGTTTCAGATGCACTCCTTTTTAATGGAGATCGGGCGTTGTTCTAAGGCAAATAATCGAGTTCCTGGGAACGACTGCCCAGAGCGCTCCCTCGTATTACTTTCACTCAACTTCCGTAGGTTTGTATTTAATAAACGTCACCTCAAAAGCCTTGCTAGACCGAAACTCCTGCAACCGATTAGCAAATGCAAAGGCTTCATTCATCTCATAGTGCTGAAAGATATCCAGTCCCCTGTCCAGCGATATCTTCCAACCGTGGTCCGTGACGATATGGCGGGCGTGAATGGTGCCACTTTCATCAAACTCCCAGGTGAAGTCGATGCCCACGGTGTGAGCGGATTCCTGGATCTTTTCAAAGCTCTCGTCTTGCAGGTCACCCTTGAACTCATCTCGAACGGTGATGAGGTGAACAGTCACTTCATCCTCTTGAGACTTGTTTTTCACAATCGCTTCGAGAAATTCCATGAAGTTGCGGATCTGGTAGAAAAGCCGGATGTAGGGGTCTGTAACGGTGATCTTGCAGGCTCCCCTCAGGTACGGGCCGAACAAGTCGTCGAATGAGATGCCCTTCTGATTCTCCTGAAATGTCAGGTGCTTTTCTTCAGGCTCCGATTCAGACACTGGGTCTGCCGGCTGAGCCTCGCTGGGCTTTGCTTTTGCGACATCAGAAGCCTGATGCGTGTTGTCGCCGCTCTCTTCCGACGCCACCGTCCGATGGTAATAGCTCGGATACTCTTCCTCTTCCAGCGTGGTCACCAGAACTTCTTTACCGCTCTCGTCCTGGTAAGAAAAACGAACCTCTCCGTAGGTGGTATCAATCCGTTGAAGCTGGTCTTTAACCCGCTTTCGGCCTTCAATGGAAAAGCGCAGGAGCTCTTCAATCTCATCCTCGGTCGCTCCACCCTGCGGGAACAGGATTTTCATCAACCCGGAGAATGTCTTGTTGATACCGTCCCGGTCACGAGTTGAAATATCTGAAGATAGGGTGAAGTGATCACGGTATTGGTCAGAATAGTCATAGTTCCGCATCGAGCGCAGGATCTCTGCCAGGTAGTCCACCACGAAGCCATATCCGTCGGAGAACATCTCGCCCCGGATAATATCGACCTCCCACCCAGGGATATAGAAATGGATCCGGTCCAGAAACGCCGAGTCGTAGAACTTCTCCGGCAATTCATCGAACAAGTCTGCATGCTTCAGCATGTACGGAACGGTGTGCCGTGTATTCCCGACAAATACCATGGAAGCCTCAGCACCCAGAGTCTCCACGCCCCGTGAGAAGGACTTGTTAGCCATGTAGTTCTTCATAATGTCGACCAGGGCTTTGTCGACTCGCTTCTGCTTGCCAGCAAACTCATCGAAAGCTACGCAATCCCAATAACCCACCAGCCCAATCTTGCCGCTGGAGTTATTCACAAAGAGCTTCGGTACTGTCACCTCACCGCCGGACACCAAAATCCCGTGAGGTGAAAACTCCGAGTACACGTGGGATTTACCGGTACCTTTGGGGCCAAGTTCGATCAGGTTGTAATTGCGCTCACAGAACGGAATCAGTCGAACCAGTTGGGTCAGCTTGCTGCGCCGACCAAACATATCCGGATTGAAGCCAATGCTTTGTATTAACAGGTCAACCCACTCATCGGTACTGAACTGTTGGCGGGCCGCAACGTAGGCGTCATAGTCAAAATGCGACAGCTGGATGGGTTTGAGGGTCGAGAGAATCCAGGGACTGACATTCTTGTCTTCTGCGAATTCGTATTCGATGTCCGCAATGCACCAAACGCCACTCACCAACAGCTTTGGGTGCGCTTTTACCGTTGCGGAATCGACCAATACCTTCTTGATACCCAGGTTGGAAAACTGGGCCTCATAAGCGTCTGTCTTCTCGTTCAAGGCCACGCTGATTTTATCGATGACCTTGTAACGACCTTTTTCCTTGATGTTCGAGCGCACCAGTCCAGATTCATTCCTATGGACGTAATGCTTGGCCAGAATCTCCTTTACGGTTTCTATGCCGGTCTGAATCGTGGCTTCATCGTTGGTGGCGCAATACTGACCGAGCAAATACTCCAGCACATACGATGGCACAATCGCGTTGCCCTTGACCGTTTTCACCAGATCCTTGCGGACCACAAGACCCGGGAAGTGCTGATTAATTTTGTCGTCCAGTACGCTCACTTTGATTTCCTTGTTTGTTACAGAATTAAAAAGGCAGGCCGAACATCCAACCGATCACTGACAATGGGCTCAGGGGATTAACTGCCTCATCCAGAACAGTTTCGCTGACCGCCTGCTCCAGAGCTGCATCCTCAATTCCCGAATCGATCACCATATCACCATCAAAGCTTGCGGCCACTTCTGAGGTCGCCACAATCCCAACATCCGGGTTCTCCTCGATAGCCGCGCTAATGTAGCTACTGCTATCTGTAGCCTTGAGCTGAATCTCCTGCACGATGTTATCGCCGTCCATAATGGCCACATCCGTTACCGGATGGTTTGTCGCCTCGAACACCTGGGCCTCTACCCCTTGGGCTGACAACAGTTCTACATATTCCTGCTCAAACAAGATACCTTTGACATGGCTGACGTGGCCGGCGACAGAGTCACCATCAATTGATGAGAAATAATCGATAATCTCGGTATTTGATGCCGTCTCGAGCTCGCTATAACCCCGTCTGACTGCCTGAAAAACCTCTGTTGAATCGATCATTCTTCAGTCATACCGCTATCGGCTAGCAAGTCTCTAATCTGATAATTTTTGTTCTCATGAGCAATATCCTCGGCAGTATTCCCCCCGTAAGTCTTAAGAGCCAACGTTGCCCCTTTGTCTATCAACGCCTCAGCCGCTTCATAATTTCCTTTTTTCGCGGCATACATCAATGATGTAAACCCTTCACTGCTTACTTGATCAGGATTCGCACCTTTATCTATCAACAATTGGCAAAGCTTCGCACTTCCACGATTAGCAGCTCTATGTAAGGGCCACCAACCCCGGTGATCCTCAATATTCGGGGCAGCCATATGCGCTACAAGAAGTTCAGCAATCCCGTCATGGACCCCCAAGGCCACACTCAGAGCTGGATTACCTTTAGGAGACCGGCAATTGGCATCCGCTCCGTGCTCCAGGAAAAGCTTCACCGCCTCCAAATCCCCACGACGTATAGCGAGAATAAGAAGCGGCGTCCCCTCTGAATCCATGATGTTGACGTTACAGCCATCACTCACAAGCTTTCGGACCGTGTCATCGTAGCCTTGCTCATAGGCCGATAGCAGTGCTGCTTCGCTGTACTTCCTGCCAAAGTGAGCTCCGCGCTCAATCAACAATTCCACGATGTCGGTGCGCTGTTTGAAATAAGCCCCGGTCAGTGCATTCCAGCCATCGCTATTGCAGATGTGGATATCCGCGCCATTCTCCAGCAAAAACTCCACGATACGGCGGTAGCCTTTGATGGCCGCCCAGATGAGTGGCGTCCACCCTCTCGAGTTGCGGATATTTACCTCAGCGCCCTTGGCGACCATCTCCTGGGCAAGCTCAAAATACTCGTACTCAAGTGCCAACAGTAAAGCACTGCTGGACTCCTCACACCGAAAATTCGGATTAGCCCCTTTCTCCAGAAGAATGGAGGCGATATCGAGGTAGCCAAGTCGAATGGCAAGCCGAAGCGGTTCAGTATCAGCCGCGTTCGGATCAAATCGTGAATCCGAAAGCAGTTCCATCGCAACATTCTTGAAGCCCGACTCCAGTGCCAAGGTGAAAGCTGTGGCACTAAGCACTCCACTCTCAATCGAGTCGTCTTCGGCCAAAGCAGCTTTAACCTCAGCCAACCGCCCTTCTCTAACCGCTTTCAGCAGCGCACTCATGTACTACCTCTCGTAATCCCTGAATCTAAAAATCAAAATCGCTGGTAAACGAGCGGCGCATCAAATACCTGAGCGATTTGTATTCCTTGTAGTGGGAGGTGCCGGCGTGCTGTTCTTCCAGCTTTAGAAAAACCTCCTGGCCATTGGCCTCATCCGCCTTTCGGCTCAGCACAAATCGTACCTGAAGCTCCCGCTCGCGGGGGTTCTCCGAGGTCAGGTCAAACGACAGCTCGTGGCTGTCCGAGATCAGCTCCCCTGACTGGGTATAAATCCCAGCCCGGAGGTGGCGAGGCTGTACTTTCTCGGTAACCGGTCCGGACTGATACAAGGTGACGGCCAGTTGGCCGGAAGTGATCACCGAGCTGGCCCCACGCAGGATGTCCACCTCAACGGCGCTGACATCACTCTGGCGCTTCTTGTTAACCTTCAGGACTGGAATCACAACCTCCTGAAGGGATGCGCCGCCATGCACAAAGCGGCTGCCAGAGCCTTTAAGACGCAGCCGGTTGATGGACTTGGGAATCTGCACTTCCATCTCGCCGTCCAGCCCAAGCTGCTCAGACGAGAAGTGATGGAAGGCCGGAGAGGCGGACAGCCCCTTACCCAGCACGAACCGACGGTCCCGGTAGCGAATATCATCGCCAGAAACGGCATCGCCCAGGAAGTCACTCTCATCCAGCTCACGGTTCTGGTAAATAAAACCGTGGTCAGCGGTGATCAGCAGGTTATTGGCGTTGGCCGCCGTGAGCTTCTTGATCAGACGAATCAGATCACCCAGGGTTTGTTCTGCGGCTTCAAAGGCCTGCCCCTCTGAATGCATCTTGTCACCGGTGTGATCAATGCGGTTGTGGTAGATGTACAGCACATCATTACCCTTGAGCAGCTCCCGGCTGTCTTCCCGGTTGAGCTGCATAAAATCCTCCGCCTTGACGGCCTGGCCCCGTCCATCCAGGGCAGCCTGTAAGATTTTTGTTCGGTTGACCGTACCCTGTGAGCTTTGGCCATCCACCAGTACCGTGCCGGTATCGTTGTCGGCAATCGCCAAGGACTTGTTGGGCAGCAGCGCCGCCATGCCGAGCTGCGTATAGCTGGGAAGGGTCGAGAGAGCCGGCTCGAGCTCCGCGCTGTAGCGATCTTCCTGCCGGATAAGGCCGAGCAGCTCGTCACCAATCTCGTAGCGCATGGCGTCGGAAATTATCACACAGATCCGCTTGTCCTTGCGCAGGTAAGGGCGAACCCAGTGCTCGAAAAAGGCCTTTTGCTGAACGACCGGATAGGCCTCCCAGCGCGTCGCTGCGTCCACGTGAACCTGAAAACCATCGCCCAGCTTGAGCAGGTAGTTGTTGGAATACAGGTTCTCCACCTGCTCACTGAGATCGCCCATCAACGATGCCTGGCCGGACATGCG
This sequence comes from Marinobacter sp. ES-1, assembly GCF_000475255.1. Lineage (NCBI taxonomy): Bacteria > Pseudomonadati > Pseudomonadota > Gammaproteobacteria > Pseudomonadales > Marinobacteraceae > Marinobacter > Marinobacter sp. ES-1. The sequence goes on along the minus strand of NZ_AXBV01000082.1, from coordinate 17,382 downwards.
CACATGGTAGGTAAACTTGCGGTAGAGCTGATCCAACTGGAACCAGGAACGGCTGTATCGCTGAACGCCGTCGGAGAGGCTGTCCATGGTGAGACGAGCCTCACCCAGCATCTGGACAAAACGGGCCGCAAACTCAATGGCTTCATACAGGTGGCGGAACTCCCCGTACCAATGGCCCTGCCGCCGCTGCCGCACCCACAGCGCCACATCGCCACTAGTGACCGTGCGGCCTACCACCGCCCGCACCAGGTCACTGATAATCTTCTGGTCGATTAGCCGGAAGTAGTCCAGCTCAACCAGGTCCCGGAAATCCCGCTTACCCAGATCCTGCTCAATGCCCAGCACGTCGGCACACTCGGCAGACAGAGTTTCAAACCCCTGCTCGAACTGCCGGCTGTCTTTCCAGCGCTTGAGGAACACCAGGGCATCGCCGGTCAGTTTGACCTCGCCATCGGTACCCATGGCGTAGCAGGACTTGAACAGCTCGATCACAAAATCGCGCAGGCTGGGTCCACTGGCCGCATAGCCGTAGAAACGGGCCAGTTGCTCCCACAGGAAGCTATCCAGACCGCAACGCTCAATCAGCCGAATGCCATCATCGCGCTCTTCCGCCAGTTGCTGCAGCAGGGTTTCCACCACCGAGTCCATACGGGGCTCGCTACCGGCACACACGGCCAGCATCTTCAGGCGCAGCTGGCCGGCAGTGTCGTCCGATTTCAGAAACTTCTTCAAAGCCTCTTTGCGCTTGATCGCCTGGAAAAATTCCGCGTGGGCCTGGGCCACCTCGGCAAACTCGAGTCCCAATTCCAATTCAGACAGCCAGATAGCCACCTGGTCAGTCCGGAACTCGCCGTGGGCCAACTGCACATCCAGCAACCAGTTATCCAGATCCTCCGGTTGCGGTCCTTCTTTGTACAGAAGGAACTTCTGGTCGGGTGACTCCCGCAGAACACGATATTTCAGAGCGTACTCGTTGTTGGCGATTTCCAGCTTCTCCACGTGCGGGATGGAAACCGCCTCGAAGTCACCGCGCAGCTCGTGTTTGGTGTCATACCAAAATACGATTCGGTGCTTATCGAACAGTCGGCTCAGAGCCTGGCTAATACGGTCACTCATTGGCTTAACCCGGTAATCTTTTTCAAAGCGTCGCCAAATTTCGGATAATTGGCCTTCACCCCGTCATCGAGATCGATTTCCACCTGCTCGGTAGCCAGGGGATAAAGTACATCCCGCTCGTAGTCATCCAGCTCGGCGAGGATTTTGTTGATCTTCTCGATCTCTTTCAGGGCCTTGGTCTTATCACCCTGGGAGGCCCCGGCGCTGATACTGACGGCCTCCAGATGGTTTTTCCGGGCTTTCAGCTTCTCGTCCTTGAAATCCCGCAGGTACTCCAACACCGTGCCCACGGTGTGTGGCTGGTAGCGATGCATGTAGATCAGCGTATTGAAAGAGCCCTTGGGAGAGGAGAACAGCCAGTAGATGGGCCGTTTCTTGTAACGGCGCACGTGGTCGTTGTAGAAGTCCTTCAGGAAGTACTTGCGGATGTCCTTACCCAGCGCCTGCTCGACAAAGCGGAGGTTTTCGTCATAGTGTTCTTCGCCAAAGGCGATGCGCAGGAATTCACGGAAGCGCTCAGTGATGTCGTCAGTGAACCAGTCGCCATCGAGCATGGGGATGACATTGTCATCGTCCGCCGGGAAGCTCGGCTCCGGAACCCGCTCCAGGTAGTCCTCAATGGTCTCTCCCTGGTTGGCCAGGATCAGCCCCGGTTTGTCCAGCGCATAGCGGCCAAACATGCATCCCACGGCGTAAGAGACCAGATCCCGCATAGTGTCGGCCAGAAGCAGCGCCTCCAACTCTTCCTCACTTTTGTTGCTGCCGTAGCGGTAGTGGGGGTTGCAGGTCAGAGTGATCTCATCCAGCGGTACATTTGGTGTCAGCTCATCGTGTAAACCGTAGGATTCGATGAAGATGCGATTGTTCTCTTCCTCGAGTTGCTGTATCTCCAGCGTCATTTCCTGCCAATCTGCGCGGAGCTTTTGATAGGTAGCCTTCAGAGTTGGCTGAAGGTAGTCGGGATTCAGGAGCGGTAGACCAGTGAAGTCCCAGGAGGTTTCGTAGGAATCCCAGTCTAGCTTTGACTGGTTAATAAGAGCTTCTGTAACATCCCGGTAACTGATTTCGGGATTAAGAAGCAATGGAAACTCAGAAATCTGCCCAACTCCAAAGTGAATTGTAGGGCACAAAACATCAGTAAAAGGCTTGGACACACAAGAATTCAGAAAAGCCAAAATTCCGTAGAGTTTATCGCTTGAATAGATAGCAGGCCCTGAGTCAGTCGGGATACTGCCTTCTGGAGTGAACCTTGAAGACAGCCTCCCCGTAGAAACGTCATTCCAAGAAACACAAGTTTTAAAATATGCTTTCTCATTCCTAATAACGGCCAATGGATTGCCACTTTTGTCCGTTCGACTTCTTATGCTGTCGCCATTGTCAGCCCAGTAAATGAGATTATCATTGTTTCCGTACCACTTTCTGAAAGGGCCGCCCTTAGTAATTGGAAACCATACCTCGCCACCATTCTTAGAAAAACTATCTTTTTTTACTTCCCAATGGTATCTATAAAAAATATCAGTTCCACTACAACTCAGCCCTTTCTTAGCTGCGCTCCCAATCTTTTCACCAGAAAAGAAGGAGTTGCAAAAAGAAGGCGACGCCCAGTAGGCAATCGGCTTGCCAGGAATCTTCTTGAAATCCGCCGCGGAGGCCTGAAAAAGATAGTTTTCAATAGGTTGACTGGTATCAATTGCCTGTTTGTTATTCATCGCCTTTCTCCGAATCGTGCTCCTCAATAGATGTATTGACTTGCTGCCAGTCATCCGCAACCGCCTTCCAGTCCACCTCGCGCTCGACCGTCTCTCCGTCGCTATCCTGACCTGACCACACGGCCCAGAAGTCAGGGTCATCCGATTTTGGCCGATGGTGCTCAGGAAGTTGGTTCATCTGCACCAGTACCGGCAGCTCCGATGCCCAGCCGAGCAATATGGCGTGTCGGGAGGGGAGCGAGGGCAAGTCTCGCAGCAGGCCTCGCAGATTATCGGGCACTAGCTTGTGGACCAACTCTTGGTCGCGGTCGTTACTGATGCGGTGCATCAGGAAACTATTGCACTGAGAAAGTACTGTGGGAGAAAGCTCACTAGGACGTTGCGAGGACAGCACTAAACCCAACCCGAACTTGCGGCCCTCGCGGGCGATCTTTTCAAACACCTGACAGCATATGGCTGCAGAACTTTGGTTTTCTGCGTCATCCTTGTAGCGCTTGATGAATGTGTGTGCTTCTTCCATCACCAACGCGGTCGGCAAAATCTTTCCGTGGTTCAGCTTTCGATAACGTTGCTGGGCTTCCAGCGTCATGCGCGCGATAACCGCGGTGATGATATGCACCACCTCTGCGGGCACCAGCGAGAGATCGATGATGCTGACGGAGCCGTTGGAAGCTCCGCTGTCGCCGATGTAGTCCCTCAACCAGGCATCCAGAGTAATCTGATTCTTGTCACCCATTACGGACTGAATACCAGAATCGGAGAGCATGGTTCGGATGCGCATGACCAAAAAATCGACAAACTGAGTTGCATTCTCTTGTTGCGCAACAAGATCTATTTGGTCGGCAAAGCTGGTGCTATTGAACGGTAGCGGGCAGTTTTCATCAGGGCCCTCTTGGTAAACGACTCCTCCCAGCTCGTTTACAAGTACTTCAATCGCGTCACGAATCGCTGCAATATGGTTTTCAGTAAACGCCCGGAAGTAATGATTTCCTGGCGGGTACTCTTTAATCGTTGAGTTTATGGCGGACTCTAATGCGGCTGTCACCGCAACGAATTCCTCGGCGTACTCTCCAAAATCAGCCTTGATCGCATTAATGTCGTCAAGATACGCCTTGAGCCTGAACCCGAACTTCGTTTCTTCTGTCTTCTCAATACCATTTCGAATGGCCGCTTGTACTTGAACGAACAACGCTGACATTTTTCGACGAAGCTTGATCTTTTCCTCTTCTGTAGTACGTGCGAGCGAACCATCGGCAGTCCTAACTTCTCTTAAAGCCCTTCTAAGTATTGGTCGCTGCGTCTTTCCGCTAGCCTGGGTAAACGCGCTCCACTCCGCGCTGTTCCAGAACCACAACGGCACCTGTAGCTGCTCGATACCTTCGCTGGGCTCAACAGCAAACACCCGAACCTTGCTCATGTCGCGAAAGGTGTTGGCATACTCGCCATTAGGGTCGAGCACTATGAAGCGGGCATTCGGGTCACTCCCGTCACCACGAGCTTTTTTTGCCGCGTCCATGGACCAGCGGATCAAACCCGCAACTGAGCAGGATTTTCCACTGCCGGTGTTCCCAAGTACTGCTAAATGGCGACCAAACAGCCTATCTGGGTCAACCGCCACTTCCGCGTTCGCGGCCAGAGGGCTGGTTCCGATCATTACGTGGCGGTTATCGCCTGACTCGACGATGGCGCGTAGTTGATGTTGGGTAGGGAGCAGGACCGAATCGCCCACTGTTGGATAACTCTCGACCCCACGCCGGAAACGAAACCTCTCTTTGCCACTCTCTTCGCTGCCATCATAAAACAGACAGCCCAACGGATTCAGGCTCATCTTGCGCAAAGGATAGGGTAAGTCCACCAGACCAAAGTCCTGCATGCCTCGGCGTTTGGGGTACTGAGAGCGCTCGATAGTGATCCACTCCACCTGGGCGACCAAATGGCCTTCATCACTGGGAATAAGCACATAGCCGTTAATGCGAGGAAATGGGCGCGGTGTGCCGGTATTGAGCGCAACACCGTCGGGAGCCTCGATTTCCAGAAGGACTTTGATCTCATCGGGCGAGACAAAGTCAATGGTCCCGATGCGCAGAGAGTCAGCGTAAGCCAGTGGAGACAGACTCATAGCGAGCCCTCCCCGTCAGTAGATTGATCCTTTTCCGACGAGTGTTGATCGCCTGGGCGTTCCGTCCCCCATCGTTGCTTAAGCAACTCGCTCATACGGAAGGTGGTCTTGTCGATTGCGGCCTTGGGCAAGTAGTTTTCAGTCAGTGTGCTCAGGTCGGCCAGTGCCGGACCGATCAGCAAACTAATCTGTGATGGCCTGCCTATCTCCTTGTAGGTCTGCATGATGCGACCGAGCGGGTCGTCGTAAGAGATAACGACCAGATGGGTTGAGGGGATGGTGAGCATATCTCGGATTACGCGATTGATATGCTCATCGCCAAAACTGTAACCGTAGGTCACCAGTGTACTGTTAGGACGGCATACGGCTGCTGCGAGATCGCGAAACAGCTCCACGTAGGGGTAATCTGAGGTTTCTCTATCCTTGGCTGCGTTTGGATAGATCATTAATTTCTGGGCAGTGGCGTCACCAAGACCAGGGGCTTGTAAATAAGGGTCGACGCTGCCGGCGCCGAAAGGCAAACCGAAACGGCGAATGTCTTTGCCGGTCTGCAACCAGTCCACCGAGCCATGCAACTTGGTATAGCGCGCTACGCCTTCCAGATAGCGTGGCTCACCGCGAATACCGGGTGGGTTGTAGTGCATGTCCAGATCCAGACGCGAAGAGCGGAAGATCGGCATGAGGTTGCCCAGAAAACGGTCCAGCAGGTGCAGGCCAGCCAGCTCTGCTCCGGCTTCTATCAGCCGGTCGTAGTTGGTGGTAAAAATGTTCAGGCGATCACGAACCCCGGTGCGGCTTGCAAAGCTCATCAGAAAGGTGACCAGCGTATTGAAAGCCTGCTCGCGCCTTGCTTCTTCCGACGAAGCAATTGACGTTTCGTTTTTCAGTATCGAGGCTGAAAAATCCTCAAGGGTTTTTTCGATACGCTCTTTCAACGCTCCGCTCTTGTCCGATTCGACGATTTCCATGCCACGCAGTAGTTCGTTCGCAACACGCAGATCATCCTCGATATTGGCTTCCGCTCGCCCCACCTTGGGCGCTTCTTTGTCTGCCGCTGCAAAAATTTTCTCGCCTAGATCACCAAAGTCATATCCAGTTCGATCCATTCCATGTGCACCAGAGCCCGTAGCAATACGGTGCACGGCATGGGTTATTCCGGAACCAATCAACAGCGAGAGGTGCTCCGACTGAACCAGAGAAGTAAGCCAAGGCTCGATGCGGTTTCGCAAGTCTTTCTGGTCGAACTCGTCGGACTTCAACCAGGAAACATGTTTTCCCGGCTGCAGCCTAAAATTGTCGCCGTCCGCAGCAAACTGTAATGGCCCATGGTCATCTCTAACTTTGAGGATATTCAGCGGTTCTTTTTTCTCGCTCATTGTGCACTCCCTTCAGATACTCGCTGCTTCATCATGGCGATGATATTTTCCACTCTGCGCAGCAGGTCATCGTAGGTCATGATGTCGACCATGTTGGCGTATTTGCGGCGGATGATTTCGAAGTCAAAACGCTGTTCGTCAGTGAAGTCTTTGTCACGCCCCAGTAGGATCAGGGCCTTGGGGTTTGTGATCTTCATTTGAATATCGACCGGGAGCTCGTTTTTGTGCTTTTTGTATATTTCCTGTTCACCGGTACAACCCCACTTGCTGAGGTGGAACAGGTACTTTTCGGCCTGCATGACGGCTCCGGCCAGTTCGGTTCTCGGTGTATGGTTGTCCCGGTACTTGTGGCGAGATAGCAATGCATCTGAAAATGGCTTCTTGACCTCGATAATATCGACGCTTCCATTGGCATCAACCAGCATCAGGTCTATGTAGCGGTTGGTTGCCCGGCCCGGCTTCGAGTAAAAATCCTTGATCTGGACGTTTTCTAGAACAGCGATGTACTTGGGGAAGATGAAAAGCAACAGGTCCAGGATTTTCCTCTGCCAGTCCTTTTCCTGGTATTCCTCAGCTTCCCGCAGCATCTCTTTCAGCTCGGCGTGGATGTATTCGAACTTTTGCAGCTCGAAGGTCTCTAGAAGACCTCCCCGAGATGAGGTGACAAGCCTGGACTTTTTCTCCAAGTATTTGTTGAGGTGCCGCTCTGCATCCGAAAGGGTTCCGAAATAATCCTTCAACACTCGGGCGATACGTGATCGGGCGTAGTGGGTCAGCTCAGTGCTTGTTGGGAATGTCTTCAGAAGTTGATCAAAATCGGCCAGCGGAATCGCGCTTTCGTCAGCGCCACCTACTGTGATGGGCTCATCGATCAACTCATCAATTTTGCGGAAAATCGAAATATCCCGGTTGGCAACAAAAGTTCGCGGCTCTAGCTTCATTGCCCGGTCGAGCCGCAAATCGTACTTCAGCCCCAGAACATCTTTGTTAACTTTGTAGTAGTCACCCTCGGATACTCCCAGCACGAATACGCGTTCACTGTCGTCGTCAATCTGGAGCGGCTTGCCTATCGAGGCGAGACCGGAGTTTGTGAAGGTGAACGTTCTGCGCAGCGTGACGCTGCCATCCTGTCTGAGCTTTTCATCCAGCCAGCGGGTATCGTTGAATCGGTCAGGCTGGTAAGTCAGCAGCAAACGGGCTTGCTCCTTGAATATCCTGATCACAGCCTGCCTCCTCTGTCCGCGTTTATTTCGCCCACAGTAGTGTTGGTGCCCGACCAGAACTTTATGGCCAGGTCGGTGAAGGTGGCGAAATCGTCGGACCGAAAGTTACAGGTCATGCTCACCGGCTCCGCTCAAAGGCCTTGGCCATCATGGCCATCTTCTCAGCTTCCGAATTGCCATCGACCAATCGGAGAAACGCGCCTCGATAGTTCGGCTTATGGGCGTTCTCGAGCACGAAAGCAGTCGTTGAGACCACTTCGCCACCGATGCTGTCAAAGGCTCGCGCGCCCAAATGAGCCATCGACAAAATAGTGTGTTGATTGAGAATGCGGCCGCGCAAAGCTTCAAAGGAAGACAGAAACATCCAGCTTTGCATCGTGATCATGGCGACAGCGCCGCCAGTTACCGCCATATCCAGATTACGTTCTATGAACATGGCAAACAGGTCGGACTTGCTCTTTGGGTAGTTCTCCTTGGCCCAGGCACCAAGCCGTCCATTCATACCTTTGCCGCCCATATAGGGCGGGTTGGCGACGACCACGGCGTAGCGCGGGCTCAAGGCTTCTGCCATGCGCAGTACTTTCAGTACTTTGCTGTGCGTGTCGGCCAGGAACAGGTTACTACCCAGATTCTTGGTCTCCAGCTCGGCCAGCGCGTCAGTCACGTTGGTAAGCTTGGGCAAGATCAGGGAGCCGAAGTTGTCAGCCTCCTCGAATTGTTGCAAGGTTTCACGTAAGCCCTGGGTGAACAGGTCGCGGCCCACGGCGTTCATGTACTCTTCCAGTTCATCTGGAGTGAAGCTAACTTTTTCCAACACGCAGATGTTGGGCTTGATGCCTTTGTTGAAAAAACGCCGCTGACGCGCTCGGGCTTTCATGGTCAGAGCGAAGGCGGCCAGCTCACCGGCGCGCTCATCCAGCTCAATACCGTAAAGGTTGTGTGTCAGAATCTTTTCCGGGATTTCGGACGGCTCGTAGCCTTCTTCTTCATAAATAGCGTAGAGCAGATCGAATGCGTAGGTCAGCATATGGCCGGAGCCGCACGCCGGGTCGCAGACCTTAATGTCTTCCGGGCCGTTGATTGTCAGAAAATCGGTTTCGGCTTCGTCCGGAGCAATGTAATACTTGAGCCGCTCGATCAGCCGTGAGTTTGGTCTGTTCAGCATCCACAAGCGGCCGAGGGAGTTGTCCACCAGATAGCGCACAATCCAGTGCGGCGTAAAAAGCTGGGTGGCAGCGGGGATATTGGCCGGCGTGATTTTCTGGTTTTTCTTCAGCGCCTCGAATACTTGATCCTTTTTCTCAGAAATATAGAACTGGTACAACCAGCCAATCACCTCAACATCTTCACAGGCGTCCGGTGTCATGGCTTCGCGGGTATAGGCCAGAATGGAGTTGCCTGAGAGCAGATCATCCGGCATCAAAAGCTCAGTGTAATCATCAATGCGCTCGAACAGGAACGGCATCGCGCTGTGCCAATAGTTACAGGCGGCGACGACTAGCAGGCGGTAGGCTTCCCCCTGGGGATCCTGGCTTGGCGTTTTACCGTCCAGCAACGCGAAGATTTTCTGGCGAGCCTTATCTGGAACGATTTCTTCATCGATATGCCCCATTTTGGCATCTGCCAGGATCTCCGGCTGGAACTGCCCCTCTGCAGGAGACACCACGCCAACCCGGTTATAGCGGTTCACGTCCATAAACCGTAGAGCGGAAAATCGGTTGAACCAGATATAGGCTACCCGCTCGATAATTTGCTCTTTGCCCTGCTCCGCTATCGCCTCTTCCAGCTTTCTGACGGATTCAGGCCTCTCCCGCCTTGCGGGGTTCTCTTCCGACAAAACCAGCTTGAGCTTGGCTGAGACTTGCTCTATCAAGCTACGGCGGGCAAATTGAGCAAATTTTTTGAGCTTTGTGGTTTCCATAACTTCTTGCCTTAATGCTGATCGTTACCGGTTGTTATGCGCTGGCGTATAAACCGGCGTATATATTCACGCCCCGCGTGTAAATTAACGCGCTCGTTTGTAACTGGCCCCTTTAAGATCACCTTCTTTCTCAATCTCGCCCCGTTTCCTGAGTTTCGACAATAGCTTGTAGGCCTGGTCTGGACTGATGTGACAAAGCTCAACCACGTCTGCTCGTTTAATGCTGCCGTGAAGATCGATATAGCTCATCACCATTTGTTCCTGCTGTATGGTGTCAAAGCCTGCCTGACGCACGTAAGCGGCTTTCTCTCCCGCGCCTCTGTATACCTTGGCGCTCAGCGTATAAGTGCGACCTGCCCCACCACCGTGAGCTTTCACCAGTCCTGCTTCTACCAGCTTTTCCAGAGTGCCCCTTACGGCCGTTTCAGGTTTCTGAACAGACTTAGCCAGATCAACGGTTTTTAAACGCCGTTCATTGCGCAAACGGGACAGAATGATCAGGCTATCGATAGGCATTTCAGTGCCAGTCTGCTCTTCCCGCTCGACAATCATGCGCAGGAACTCGGCGTCCGCATCCGCTGCGCTCATGCGCACAGATACGGTGTGAGCGGATGACATGGAGTAGTCCGGTGCAGTACGCCCGTAGCGGAGCATACCCTCGAAGATCCGGTCGATGCCCCGGCCAGTGCGTTCGGCCAGGCCGATGCGCTTGATGATGTCTGCCAGCAAGGGGTTACGGGAGCGAGGGTCAGCCACCAGCAGGTTGTCCAGGTTGACGCCCTCCACAAAACCACCGGGATTGCTGATGCTCAGGCCGTCGTCGTCCAGTTTGACGTGCACGGCGCCCAGGGCGCTGTAGTCGCGATGAACCAGGGCGTTTACGAAAGCTTCCCGGAAGGCCCGGCGATCGAAGTTGGGGATGGGCACGCGAAACAGCCCGACCTGAATCTCCTCCTCCTCCACCCGGGCGCGGAACAGCAGCTCTACTTCTTCAAACGTCTCTAATAGCGGCTTGCGGTAAAACTCGTTAACCAGCACGTCGGTGCCGCGTAGTACCTGAAACGCCACCTCATGAGAGGGCAGGTGTTGTCTCAACTGCATTTCATTGCCTAGCAAGAGTAAACCGGCAACGGTTGGGCGGCGCTGCCCCCCGGTGTTCACAGTCAGCCCCAATGCACCGTCCAGCTCATCATCTGCCAAGGGCAGCAAGCTCTGGTCACCACCATATTTTTTGATGGCGTTACGGATGCGAATCCGCTGAATTGGGTCCAGGTCTTCAACGGAAAGGTTATCCACAGGCAGTGCCGAGGGATCCGTAACGCCGAGGCTGGACTCACGTTGAACGAACTCATGTGGATAAAATGGGACGGCTTCCGGTGTTCCATCCATGCGCAGGCGCCTCCGCTGCAATAGCCCCTCGGAGGTTGAGACCAGCTGCCGGGATTTCGGTACCCAAATCCTCGCAATGGGCTGGCCACCCAGTTCGTGGGGTTCAACCCGCACAGCCAACGACGGAAGCGTTTTGTTGGCAATAAGCGCTGGCAACGTACTCAGGTTACGGTGATTGGCGTGAAGGCCTGTGGGTGTGCCGTCGTCCTCCACACCCAGAAACAGATCTCCACCCTCTGTGTTGGCAAGAGCCACCACTGCCGCAATCAGTTCCCGGTCAGGCAAGCATTTCAGGTCGCTTTTAAATTCTACGGTGAGGTTTTCACCCCCTGCGATCAATGCCGGTACGTCGTGTTCTGTGTCGTGCATGTTTCTTCCTAGATTTGCACTTTCCGGCCTTGCCGAATTTCCGCGAGCAAGGCGTCACGAAGGGAGTTCAGATAACGGTCTACATCGCCCTCGTCAGCCAACCAGGCCTTGTTGAAGGCTACATGCAGGTTGCGTGACTGAATGTATTCCTCGGCTACTTCTTTGATTTCTTCTGGCTGCCAGTCATCTTCGCTAACCGTGCTCGGATCTTTTGGTTCAACCGGTTCAGCTTTTTGTTTGGCTAGAGAGACCATTTTGGCGAGCAGTTTTTGATAGCCCTGTTCTTCAAAGTACCGAAGCCGGTCTTTGATCACGGCAATCAAGGTTTCCTGGCCGATGGATTCCGTCAGCTCCAGGAAGGGTTTATTCAGCTCTTCCTGACGTGGCTCCGGCAGGGATTGGTATTCTTCCATGCTTTGCATTCGCTGTTGCATGGTTTGTAGCGACTTCTCCGCCTCGGCCCGGGTGTGCTTTACCTTTTCGTCAATTCGCTCCTGCAGGCTGTCCAGATGCCCTTTGAGCTGTTGGATGCGATTGCCCTTGTAGCACTTGGGATCGTTCAGAATGGCGCGGATCTTGGTGATCTCATCGCCTGGGACATAGATGAAGTTAGGCTCCTGGTTCTGAAGGAACGAGCGGGCCTGGTTGTAGATATCTTTTTGAGAGCCACTCATGAACTTGCGGATGGGGTCTATAACATCCTCTTTCATGTCCAACAGGCGGTCTTCCTGCTTGCCCAGCTCTGTCAGGTGCCAGGTGTAGGGCTTACCTGAAACCTCTTTCAGGCTATCCAGTACCGGCGTTAACGCATTGAGAAATGGGTACTGCTCTGCCTGTGATGCCAGCGGACTGAGCGTGTGGATCATTTCCTGGAAAGCTTCACCCGTCTCTTTGCCCAGCGCTTTTGCCTCGCTGCTTCGGGGCGGGCTGTCAAAAAAGTCCTCATAGAACGATTTCAGTGCTCTTACCTGAGAAGCGGTGAACTCAACTTGTGGCTCGAGCACGACGTTGCCTTGGCCGTGGGTGTTACGCAGGGCTCGTTCGAGCTCGCTGTCTTCCAGTATGTTGCCATCGAGGCGAACTTCTACTTTGCCACGTGCGCACAGATTAGCCAGCGTGCAAAGAATTGCTGCGTAGTACCAGCCATAGGGTTTGCGCTCAAACTTCTCCAGCAGGCTCTTCAGTGTGGTTCGGACGCCACCCCGGTTATTGCTCTGGATGAAGGCCAGAACTTCCTGCTCTGATTCCGCCAAAGCTGTTGCGTCGTTACCAAACAGCCCTTCTTCTGTACGGTTGAGACAATTACCGATGTCGTTTTCACTATAGGAGACACCACGGAGCATGCGGAGGTTGGGATAGGACCTGGTGATCAACTCGTGAAAGCCACGGATGATGCGTGACTGGGCGTCTTCGTTCGAGACTTCAACATCAGCACCGCCGATCATGAGCTTGGATTTACCGAGCAGAAGCTGTACCTGCTGCCGCAGACGGGCCTCACGTTCCCGGTTCTGGAACCCCTTATCGTTCAGGATTCGTTTTACCGCTTCCTGCTGAGTGACCGAGATATTCTGTTTGATGTATTTCTCGGTGCGTTTGAACATGAGCAGGTCGCGCACCAGGCGTTCGTCTGACGGCATCACGACAAAAAGCTCGTCCGCCTTGTAGGTGGAAGCGGTACGTAGCATTTGTTCGTTGTCTGTGTGCTCATGGAACGGGCTGATCACGTTTATGGACAGCTCGTGTTCACGGCCATGCAGACGGTCATCCAGTTTGCGGGAATACGGGTAATCCTGACCTGAGTTCTGTGAGGACTCGGTATCGTAGCGAATCTTGCGCTGCTTGATGATGAAGTCGAAGATGATCTTTTCCAGCTCATCTTCGACAACCGATGATTCAACCTCTGTGTTTTTGATTTCCTCCTCAACGTCTTTTTCTTCGTCTGTGAGGTACTCGTACTGGTCACCATTGCGCTGGATATAAGTTTGTTGCTCCAGCAAGTTCAGTGCTTCCTCTACCCTCTTCCGAAGAGCTGGCAGGTCCTGATTAAAATCATCAAGCATCAGAACGCACAGGTTGCGCACTGTAGACTTGAACTCTTTGACGTATTTCACCAGGAACAGGACTTTCAGCAACCGGATAGCGAAATCGTTATCCAGATTCTTTTCAGCCTGGATGATGGCCTTTTGTATCTGGGATTTCAGTGCGGACCGGATCCCTTCGAACATCAGATCAAAGGTGGCAAGCTGGCCTACCTTGTGGTCGCCAATATGAACAGCCACCTGCTGAAAAACACCCAACATGGAACGCTCGCCCACTGAGCTGTGCTTACCCTCGAAGGCGTTATGCTGGGACAGGTTCTGAATGGCCGACTGAAACAGTGAAAACTGGTACGGCACAAAGGGATAGCTGTGGATAAAGTGGTCGCGATCCCTGAAGTTGCGATAGGTAGCAGAGCCATCCGCAAAATCGAAGAGGGTTTTAAAGTTGTTGGATTGGTCGTGGTAGAGATCTGATAGCTGGTTAACACCATCGTCGGTCTTGGTCAGCAAGCGTTTCTGGATGACTTCTGCCACGTCAGCACTGGACAACTTCATGCGGTTATTGAAACGCGCCTGAATCTTCGAAAAGTCATTCCCCTGCTGTTTGCCCATCTCGCCAACAACGTTTTTCATCTCTTCCTGAGCCGTGACGATGATCCACGCCCTGCCCCGGCACTTGGTTGCCAGGCTCTCAGCAATGGTTTGCAGGTTGGTCATCAGCTTGGTGTTGTCAGCGATGTACTGGCCCACTTCATCGACAAAAAAGTTCAGGCGGAATTCACTGTGGCCGCCCTCTTTCGCCTTTTTCTCGATGTAGCTGTTTACGTTGTCTGCAAAATCCTCAATCGATACACGGTAGTCGCTCCGGTATTTGTCGAGGATACCCATGGCAGATTGTTGGTCTTCACCGGTAACCAATGAATACGCTTTTGCAATGTTTCCACCTTCCAGAAGGGCTTGCTCCCGCCCTCTTTGCCAGGTGCGACCTGCCACCTTTTCGTATTCAGATTTGAACTGTTCGTACAGACCACGGCTGTCCAGGTCTCGCTCAAACTGCGCGATGTGGCCCTGTTTACCGAAGTAGCCACACATTTCATCGAACACTTTCACGAACACAGCCAGCAACGCATCAATCTGGGTTTTACTGATAACGTCCGCTTTCTGGTCAATGTTGAACAAAATGCTTTTGGACGGGATAGATACTGCCCGCTTGAGATCACCCCGAAGAATCTCGTTTTCACTGCACTTGGGCAGGAACAAGTCGAGAGTTGAAGCGCCATCAACTTCACGATCCTCTAGCAGCAGAGCCAGCATCTTAAGCAAATGCGACTTACCAGAGCCGAAGAAGCCTGATACCCAAACGCCATTGGCGCCCTCGTAGTTGTTGTAGGCATCAAGAAACTGCTCGAGGCGTTTTTCGACCTCGTTGGTCAGCACATATTCTTCGATTTCCAGACGGAGGCTTTCTTCGTCATCGGCTTTGATTACGCCTTCAATCGGGCGATCAACGGGCTTGAGAAAGATGTTCTTCAGTGTCATGTCACTTCCCTTCGAATGATTGCGTCCGTTCAGGGTTCGTAATGGAAAATGTTGAACGCACGGTAGTACTTGTCGTCATGCAGCCGACCAAACAGATCCAGCGAGGCGCCTGTCTCCAAGGAGTGGGTGTAGGTGCCTGGGAAAAACATCACCGTTGGCTGATCCTTGGCGGTACTTTGTAGGTTGTTGAGTACGTTGTGAGAACGTATGTAGGGGAAGACTTCGCCCACACCAGACAGGAACAGAACGTCAAATTCAGCGCCCTGGATTTTTTGAGCAATCACCGGTACCAGGTGGTGTTCCGGATCCAGAACGCCCTGCAACAGCTCTTTGAATTGTTCTTTCGAGACTGTGGATTCCGCTTCAAGCACCTGATCCCATATTCCTCTTTCCTGCAAGATATCCACAGACAGGTCGTACAGGTTGAGACTGAGAATACGGATACCGGTCTGTTCCAGCCGGTTTACCAACTGCCTTTGGAGCCGCTCCATTTCAACGGCTTCTTCGGGACGGTATGGGCAAATAAAAAACGGCACCTCATTACCCAGTCCCTGCTTATTCAGAAACCGTTGGCCTGAGACCACACTAAACAGGTGTTGATACCTGTCCTGCATTGGCATTCTGGCAATGTCTTTGCTCAAACGGATATCCTCCCGATATCAGACTCGTAGACCGGAAAATACAACAGTTCCTGCGGATTGTTGTGACGGAGCATTTCCACAAGCCCCGGACTCAACAGTACAGCGTTGATGGCATTGTCTTTTCCTAACAGACCCGCCTCTCTCAGCATTCTAAACAGCACCTGGCGCAGCTTATCCCGTGTTGAGTCGCTGGCTTTATCCAGTTCCTCATGCCACTCCGCTTTTCGGTTGTAGAACGCATCAAAGTCTTCCAGGCCCAGGTCCAGCTTCATAGCCAGAAAACGTTCATGCAGCACTTCCACTGCGAAATCCGCAACAAAACGATAAAGACGGCATACGGCAACCCACAGCAGATGAGCCTGGTCCTGGTGATTCGCTTCTACCAAAAACTTCAGTTCCTCATTGTTCAGGGTTTTCAGACGCGCTATAGCCTCGCGGCAGGTGCGTTTGGCCGTGCTTTCTGTCCTGGCCTGAAGCAGGTTTTCACTCAGGGCTTGAGTACGCACTGCTTCCCAGTCATTCAGTGCTTGATAGAGCTCTGCCAGGGGAACTGATTCCCGGTGATACAAGCTTCCCGAGGTGAAAGAAATCCTGTACCTGTCCTGCGTCATGCGCCGCGACCGCCCTTGTTCGCCTGATCCGAAGCGCCACCGCCTCTCACCCAGTCGTCTACCTCGGTTTTCTTGAATTTCCAGAATCTGCCCACTTTGTGAGCAGGCATTCGGTGCTTGTCGATCCAGCGATACACCGAATCGCTGCTCACGCCGAGGTACTGACTAATTTCATCAACCGATAACCAGCGGTCATCCAGTTCGTGCATGCGTTTGTTCCCCAATTTGATAGAGGTCGTGAGTTATCAACCGCCTATCAGGAATTGCCTAAAAAGTTAGCCACCAATATATAGCGCGATGCCACAGGTAACAACCGCACTGGTAGGCATTAGCATGCATAAGGCGAGAGAGCTTGGATCTGTCTCGACGGTACACCTTTAGTGCGACATCTGGAGTCGCTGAGATGTATTTTGAGCTTTATCCCAGGGGACAGGATCTTTCACATGTGAAAGAAATTTTCTGGTTGGATTGCGGTAAAAACTTTCACATGTGAAAGTTTTTGGCTGACAGGTGTTGACGGCAGTTGTCAGATGTTGACCAGGAAAACCACAACTTATTGATTTTAAATAAAATTAAAATTTTCTTCGGAACCCGCTCTTTCCGCCCTTTTTGGGCAATTCCAGAGGCCATGGTTTTTGATCCCCTGATTTATCTTATTCCTCGTTGTTTCACACACGAGGAGAAGAGACATGAAAGAGCAGTTCCTGACACCCAAGCCCGGCACTTCTTATGAGGAGATCAAGCGAGAGCTGAGAAAGCTGCAGACATTGCTGACCAGGCAGCATCAAAGCCAAAAGCCGATAATGTCTGTTGATGAATGCTCTGAACTGTTGGGGCTATCCGTCAGCTACGTTTACCGGCTCACAAGCGAGAAACGTATCCCCCACTACAAACCCCACGGCAAAAAGGTCTATTTCAGGAGAGATGAGATCATCGAATGGGCCCTATCCAATCGCATCACACCGGATGGTGAGATCACAGACCGTATTCGCACTCACGCACGGCGAGCTCGCAGAGGTGTGTGATGGGTATCGGCAACTTTATCAGATTTATCAACAAGCAGGATCCGACTGTTTTTGAGGGGGAACTCTCTCACTGGCCCATAAATGTGAAAGGTGCCTTCGAAAATCCGGGCCCCAGACTAAGCTTTCTGATCCCGGGAATGATCCGGGGCTCCGTTGGCGCTCTGGTAGCACCTGGGGGCGCTGGAAAATCTATTTTTGCCCTACAACTCTCAGTGTGGCTGACGTCCGGCGCGGACATACTCGGCCTTGGTGAAGCTCCTAAGAACCAAGCGGTCGCCTATTTATGCGTATTCCAGACCAAGGTT